>JAFSXQ010000268.1 GCA_017444005.1 Bacteroidaceae bacterium
CTCGCTTTTCTACCTGAAATTTATCGGCAGTCGCACAGGGCTTGATGAGCATTATTGGTCAAACATCAAGGAGAGTGCCCGCAATGCCTGGGCTGGTTATGCCTTCGAACAAGTCTGTTTACACCATATCAGCCAGATACGTGGTGCATTGAGTATCAAGGGAGTGCTTACCAATGTGTGTTCATGGTCGTCACCCAAACAGGTTGATAAGGACGGTACAGAATGGCCTGGCATACAGATTGACTTGCTGCTCTGTCGCGGCGATTATGTGATTGACGTATGTGAAATGAAGTATTGCCAGTCAGAGTTTGTCTTGACTGAGAAATACGAGCAACATTTGCGGGAGCGTAATGCGACATTTGCACATTTTACCAAGGCAAAAGAGGCTCTTCACACCATACTTATTACCACCTATGGACTGAAACAAAACCTCTATTCGGATAGTATTGACGCTGTGGTGACTATGGATGATCTGTTTGCTGCTATATAATCATTGTAACAGGGACTTTTGTTTATCTTTGTCCCCAAATATTAAACTCATAATCACGGGTCTTTGATTTTTAGATCGATCAAAGACCTCTGTGATTCCTCCTGTTCCCAAGACTATTGCGGTAAATTCGCCTTGTTGATGCGATGGGTGACAAAGAGTATAAAAGAAAGGTTCCCGAACCTATGGGTGCATAGATTCGGGAACCTTGGCGTTTGTGCTAATTGCGGCGGGAATTACATGACGCCGTCGGCGCGCAGTTTCTCCTGCCACTTCCAGGCAGAGGCGAGAACCTGCTCGGTGGGGGTGTCGGCCTTCCAGCCAAGTACCTTATTGGCCTTGTCTACATTGCCCCAGACCTTCTCGATGTCGCCCTCACGACGGGGAGCGTACTCCCAGTTGACCTTCACGCCGGTGGCCTTCTCGAAGCCTTCGACAACCTCCAGGGTAGAGAGGCCGCGGCCGGTGCCGATGTTGAAAATCTCAACGGCATCGCCGTCGCCCTCCAGGACGCGGGTCATGGCCTTCACGTGGGCCTTGGCCAGGTCTACGACATAGATGTAGTCGCGGATGCAGGTGCCGTCGGGCGTGTCGTAGTCGTTGCCGAATATCTTCAGTTGCTTGCGGACGCCGATGGCCGTCTGGGTGACGAAGGGGATGAGGTTCATGGGCACGCCGATGGGCAGTTCACCGATCTCGGCCGTGGGATGTGCGCCGATGGGGTTGAAGTAGCGCAGGATGACCGACTTGATGGGGGCGCCGGAGTGCACGTAGTCCTGAATGATTTCCTCGTTGATCTGCTTCGTGTTGCCGTAGGGCGAGAGGGCCTTCTGGATGGGGGCCTGCTCGGTGACGGGCAGGTTCTCCGGCGTGGGCTGTCCGTAGACGGTGCACGAGGAGGAGAAGATGATGCCCTTGACGTCGTACTTGGGCATGAGTTCAAGCAGGTTCACGAGGCTGATGATGTTGTTGCGATAGTACAGCAGGGGCTTCTCCACACTCTCGCCCACGGCCTTGGAGGCAGCGAAGTGGATGATGCCCTTGATGCCGGGGTGCTTCTTGAAGACGCCCTCGGTGGCCTCCTGGTCGCGCAGGTCGACTTGCTCGAAGGCAGGGCGCTTGCCGGTAATCTTCTCGATGCCGTCGAGCACCTCGATGCGTGAATTACTCAGGTTGTCGACGATGACTACGTCGTAGCCTGCTTCCTGCAACTCCACCGTGGTGTGCGAGCCGATGAAGCCGCAACCGCCAGTAACAAGAATCGTTTCTTTCATTGTGATATGTGTTTAAGGTTAGAAAATCTTTGCCAATCCGTTGTTCACGCCACTGAATCCCATGAAGGCCATAGAGAGCAGACCAGCCACGACGAGGGCGATGGCCATACCCGGCATGCCCTTGGGCACATCCATGCGGGCCAACTGCTCGCGGATGCCGGCAAAGACGATGAGGGCCAGGCCGAAGCCGAGGGCCGTGCAGAGGGCGAACCATACGCCAGAAACGAGGCCGGGCTCCATGCCGGCAGCATCGTAGGTGCCGTTACCGACAAGGATGGCCACACCCAGGATGCAGCAGTTGGTGGTAATCAGGGGGAGGAACACACCCAGTGCCTGATACAGCGCGGGGCTGACCTTCTTCAGCACAATCTCCACCATCTGCACCAGGGCGGCAATGACAAGGATGAAGGCAATGGTCTGGAGGTACTCCAAGCCAAAAGCGTTCAGCACATAGACCTGAATCAGATAGGTGACCAGCGTGGCTATCGTGAGCACAAAGGCTACGGCAGCGGCCATACCCATTGCGGTCTCCACCTTCTTCGACACGCCGAGGAAGGGACAAATGCCAAGGAACTGGCTCAGTACGATATTGTTGACGAATATCGCCGTAATAAATATCAAGATGAATGCCATAGTTTATGCCTTTTTAAGTTTGTTAAAGATAGCAATCAGATAGCCCAGCACGATGAAGGCACCGGGAGCCAGGACGAAGAGCAGGGCGCCGTACTGTTCGGGGAACAGCGTGAGGCCGAAGACCTTGCCCGTGCCCAGCAGTTCGCGGCAGGCACCCAGAAGGGTCAAGGCCCAGGTGAAGCCGAGTCCGATGCCCAGGCCGTCGAAGATGCTGGGTACGGCCCCGTTCTTGGCGGCAAAGGCCTCGGCACGACCGAGGATGATGCAGTTGACCACAATCAGCGGGATGAACAGGCCCAGGGCGGCGTCGATGCCGGGGGCGTAGGCCTTGATGAGCATCTGCAGGATGGTCACCAGCGAAGCGATGACCACGATGTAGCAGGGAATGCGAACCATATCGGGGATAAGGTTCTTGATGAGTGCAATAATCAGGTTGGAGAATACCAGCACGGCCATCGTGGCCAGGCCCATCGACATACCGTTGAGGGCACTGCTGGTGGTTCCCAGTGTGGGGCACATACCCAGGAGAAGCACAAAGGTGGGGTTCTCCTTTATCAATCCGTTCAAGAATACTTTCAGATTATTCATTGCTTACCTCCATTTCTTCTTTATGTTGAGCAGTAGCACCCGTCTGTGCATCTTCCTTCACACTCAGGGCCTCATAGGCACTGTTGACGCAACGCAGGAAGGCGCGGCTGGTGATGGTAGAGGCCGTGATGGCATCCACCTCGCCGCCATCCTTCGAGACGGTCATGTTGTTACGTGCAGGGCTCTTGCCGATGATGTCGCCCTTCTGGCCCTTCTGGAACCACTGGTCAGCCTTGGCACCGAGGCCTGGGGTCTCGCTGGTCTCCAGTATTTGGTAGCCCTGGATGCAGCCTTCGTTGTCGAAGCCCACCAGCACGGTCAGTTTGCCGCCAAAGCCGTTGGGGTCGGTGGCCTGCACGGATACGCCTTTGTCGGTACGATATACCACGGCACCGCTCTCCAGCGTATCGGGAGCCTCCACAGCCACCTCGTCGGCATTCAGCACGGCTTTGATGCCGTCTGAAAGTTGCTGGGCCTTGATCTGTTCAATGGGGCCGGCCGTCACACTATTCACATATCCCAGTGCCAAACCTGCGATGACGGCAATCGAGGTGAGCACAATTGCCATGTTAGGCAACGTAGATTCTAACTTCTTCATTTGGCTACCTCCTTCTTTACTACCTCGCCGAAGCGCGTGGGTTTGCAATAGGTGTTGATGAGGGGCGTGAAGGCGTTCATGATGATGATGGCGAACGACATGCCCTCGGGATAGGCGCCCCAGTTACGGATGATGACGGTCAGCAGGCCGATGCACACGCCATAGATGAGTTGGCCCTTGTGCGACATGGGGCTGGTGACATAGTCCGTGGCCATGTAGCAGGCACCCAGCATCAGACCGCCCGAGAAGACGACCTGCAGGGGATTGGCATACACGGGGTTGGCCAGGTGGAGCAGACCGGCAAAGACAAGTACCGTAGCGATGATGCTGACGGGGATGTGCCAGGTGATGATTTTCTTCCAAAGCATGAAGGCACAGCCCAGCAACAGCAGCAGGGCACTGACCTCACCCATCGAACCGCCCGTCTGGCCGATGAGCATCTCCAGGCTGGAGGGCAGTTGGTTGAGCACCGAAGCGTCGCCGGAGGAGATGGCCGTCTGCATGATGGACAGCGGCGTGGCAGCCGTCTGGGCATCGAGGTAACTCATCTCACCGCTGACGGGCCAGGTGGTCATCTGCACGGGGAACGAAATCAGGAGGAACACACGACCTGCCAGCGCGGGGTTGAAGATGTTCTGGCCCAGGCCGCCGAACGTCATCTTGCCGACGCCGATGGCAAACAGGGCACCCAGCACGATGATCCACAGGGGAAGGTTGGAGGGCAGGTTGAAGGCCAGGAGCACGCCCGTCAGCGCGGCCGAGCCATCCAGGATGGTCAAGCGATTGCGCTTCAGGATGAACTTCGTGATGGCCCACTCGAAGAATACGCATGACAGCACCGATGTCAGCATGACGGCCACGGCTCCCATTCCGAAGAAATAGAAACTGGCCAGCATGGCAGGCAGCAGGGCGATGCACACACCGTACATGTTCTTCTGCACGGAGTCGCCTCCGTGAACATGCGGTGAAAGGGAAACTATTAATTTATTTTCCATTGTCTTTATTCATTTATTTAGCAGAGCGTGCTCTGATTATTCCCATTACAGTTGATTTGCCCAGGCGGATGTAGTCGAGCAGCGGGCGATGGCTGGGGCAGGTGAACTGGCACGAACCGCACTCGATGCAACTCGTGATGTCCTCGCGCTCGGCAGCGTCCCAGTCGCGCTGTTCGGCCAACTTCGACAGCAGGTAGGGCTCCAGGCCCATCGGGCAGGCACCCACGCACTTGGCACAGCGGATGCAAGGCTCGGCCTCCGTGCGGCGGGCCTCCTTGTCGTTCATGATGAGCAGACCGCTCGAACCCTTCGTCATGGGCACGTCGAGGCTCAACAGGGCCTTACCCATCATGGGGCCGCCGCCGATGACCTTGCCCGTGTCCTCGGGCAGACCGCCGCACTCGTCGATGAGTTGGCTGAACGGGGTGCCCAGGCGGGCCAACAGGTTGGAGGGCTGCTTCAGGCTCTTGCCTGTCACGGTGATGACGCGGTCGATGAGGGGCTTGTTCTTCATCACGGCCTCGTAGATGGCAAAGCACGTGCCCACGTTCTGCACGATGGCACCCGTGTCGATGGGCAATGCGGGGGGGGCAGGCACCTGACGACCGATGACGGCGTCGATCAACTGCTTCTCGCCGCCCTGCGGATACTTCATCTTCAGGGGCACGACCTCAATGCCGGGATACTGTGCTGCCTTCTCGGTCATCAGTTTGATGGCGTCGGGCTTGTTGTTCTCGATGCCGATGTAGCCTTTCGTCACATTCACGGCCTTCATAACCAACTGAAGACCAACGAGTATTTCGTCGGCGTGTTCGAGCATCAGACTATGGTCGGCCGTCAGGTAGGGCTCGCACTCCACGGCGTTCACGATGACGCATTCGGCCACCTTGCCGGGAGGGGGGCACAACTTGACGTGGGTGGGGAACGTGGCGCCACCCATGCCGACGATGCCGGCCGTCTTTATCTTCTCCACGATGGTCTTGGCGTCCAAGTCGGGACGGTCGGACAACTTAACGAGGTCCTTCGAACGGTCGATGCTCTCTTCCCATTCGTCGCCCTCGACGTCCACGGTCACGGCCATGCGACGCAGGCCGCTGGCATCCAGGGCCACGTCGACCTTCGAGACCTTACCGCTCACACTACTATAGATGGGGGCACTGACGAAGCCGCCGGCCTCGCCCAAAAGGGTGCCCACCTTCACCACGTCGCCACGCTTGACGACGGCGTTGGCCGGTGCACCGATGTGCTGGAACATGCTGAACACAGCCTGCTTGGGCAACTGTGCCTCGCGAATGGGCTGCCCGGCCGACAACTTATTCTCTTCGGGATGAACTCCTCCTATCTTAAATGTCTTCATATCTTTATAATTGAAAATTGAAAGTTATTTCTCATTTCCATTCGCATTAGTAGGAGTCTCGGTTTTCGGTGCTTCCGGGGCCTTTGGTGCTACGGGAGCATCAGTCTTCGGAGCCACGGGAGCCTCAGCCTTCGGCTTGCGCGGAGGCATGTTGATGGCGTGGATGGCACCCTTCGGACAAACCTCCTCGCACTTGCGGCAAAGTTTGCACTTCTCGGCGTCGATGTAGGCCAGGTTCTTCGTGACGGTGATGGCCTCGAACTTCTCGCACACCTTCTGACACTTGCCGCAACCGATGCACGATGCCTTGCACCACTTGTTGGCGATGGCACCCTTGTCCTTGTTGTTGCACAGGACCACCATGCGGCGGTTCTTCGGGCCCTTCAGGCGCACTTCGATAATCTGGCGCGGACATGCCTTGGCACAGGCACCGCAGGCCGTACACTTCTCCTCGTCCACCTCGGGCAGGAGGGTTGTGGGGTTGATGTGGATGGCGTCGAACTGGCAGGCAGCCACACAGTCGCCACAACCGTAGCAACCGTAGGAGCAACCCGTCTCGCCCATACCAATCATCTGTTGCACCTTGCACGACTGTGCTCCGTCGAACGTCACCAGACGGGGACGATTCTCGCACGAGCCGTTACAACGCACGACTGCTACTTTGGGAGCCGAAGCCTCCACCGTCATGCCCAGAATGTCGGCCACCTGCTCCATGACGGGCTGACCACCCACGGGGCAAAGCAAACCTTCGAGCGAGCCCTTGTCGGCCGCCTTCACACAGGCACCGGCAAAGCCCGAACATCCCGGGAAACCGCATCCGCCACAATTGGCCTGTGGCAGCACGGCACTAACCTGGCCTATGCGCTCGTCCTCGTGTACTGCAAATTTGCGCGAAGCGAAGTAGAGCAGCAAGGCCGAGATAAGCCCGATAGCGCCCAAGGCAATAATTGCCAATAGAATTAGATTCATGTGATATAAGTTTTTGAGTTTTTAAGTTTTTGAGTTCTTGAGTTTTTAAGTTTTTAAGTTTTTGAGTTCTTAAGTTCTTGAGTTTTTAAGGCTTGGCGTTCTTGATTCGGAACGTGAATGTACGCTGAAGCCGATCGCGCAGCAGATATAGCCCTATATAATAAGGTATAAGGGAGGCCAAGGCCACAAGAGCGGCCAGGCCCTCGTCTTCCGTCCACCAGGACACCGCCACCAACACGACCATCAGCACCACCAGAGGCACCACATAGGCCCACAACGTAGCACGCAGGCCCAGCCCGATGCTACCCACGATGGTGACCTCCTGCCCCACCCTGTACAACGAACTGTCTGCACAGGGGATTTGCATCCTTTTCTCCTGTTTCTCAGCGCTGTGGCAAAGGGCTGCAGCGGCACATGCGGCACAGGCCGTCTCACGAGCAACGGAAACGGCTATCGCACGCGGCAGTATATCCTCTACGACGGCGAGATGTTCAATTTGCCTTTTGTTCATCTACAAAATGCTGCTAAAAGTCCTACAAAGATAACGCAAAATGTGCGAAAAGCAAAATAAATCCATTCATTTTTGAAATAATATTGCAAAGCATGGCATAGAACTTTGTCAATTGAGACTTTTTTCGTATCTTCGCACCCGAAAATTACATATTACGTATTATAAGAAAAGAATGAAGATTTTTGTCAAGCCCATCGTGGCTGTGTTATTGTTCTGTGTCATGCAGTTGCTTTCCGGATTGGCGCTTTTTGCATTCGGTATGAAGGACCAGGAGGCAATGCTTGCCCAACCCGAGTGGCTGGCTTTGTCGATTATCGTCAGCGGACTGCTGACGGCTGTCATCCTCTATCGCATGCACATGTTCCACCTCAGGACCATCGACCCGAGATACATCAACTGGCCGTATGCCCACCTGGGCATCATCGGAGCCCTGGTCGGCATCTTCGCCATCGACCTGATTAGCGAGAAACTGGAATTGCCCGACCTGATGCAGATGGAGTTCATCGGTTTGGCCAACAACCCTTGGGGCATTCTGGCCATAGCCGTCATAGGTCCCATCGTGGAGGAACTGGTGTTCCGTGCCGGCGTGCTGGGCTATCTGGTCCGCAACGAAATGAAAAGTTGGCAGGCCATCCTAATCTCCGCCATCGTATTCGGTCTCATCCACTTCAATCCTGCGCAGATTCCGGCTGCAGCCCTCATCGGTGTGCTGCTGGGCATCGTGTATGTGAAGTCGCACAGCATCGTGCTTACGAGCATCATACACATCATCAACAACAGCCTGGCCGTATTTGAGATGCGCAAGTTTGGCGATACACTTGCTGACTTCAGCCTGACCAAGGTGATGGGCGGTCAACTCACGTTGCTGTTCATCGTCACCTGTTCGCTGCTGTGCTACGTGTTCCTGAGCGAATACGTCCGCAAGTATCACCGTCGCAAGAACATTCGTCGCCACCATCATCACCACCGTCGCACTTTCTAACAATCCGGAAGTGCTCCGGATGACACAGACACAATATGAAAGGGCCCTGCCTCACGGCGGAGCCCTTTCTGCTGTTGTTTGGAAAAATCTATTAGAATAAAATTTTTAACTCTTGATTAACTTATGCCTCGGTAGTCTCGGCGTTGGTCTCTTCTGTGACTTCGTTCTCTGATGCAGCAGCGGCTTCGGCCTCAGCCTTAGCAGCAGCCTCGGCAGCCTTCTTCTCGGCTACCCTCTCCTGAACCTTTGCATCGGCCTTCTTCTCTGCCTCCAGGCGTGCCTTCTCGGCAGCGCGCTTGTCAGCAGCCAGTTTCGACTCGATGGCAGCGAGGCCCTTCTGACGGTCAGCCTTCCAAGCATCAAACTTGGCCTGTGCGGCAGTTTCGTCGAATGCGCCCTTCTTCACGCCACCCTTCAGATGCTTCATCAGGTATACGCCTTCGCGGCTGAGGATGTTGCGTACGGTGTCGGTGGGCTGTGCGCCAACCTCTACCCAGTACAGGGCACGGTCGAATTTCAAATCTACAGTGGCGGGATTGGTGTTGGGATTGTACGTACCAATCTTCTCTGTAAACTTACCATCACGTGGAGCTCTTACATCAGCGATCACGATGCTGTAGAAGGCGTAGCCTTTACGTCCGTGGCGCTGTAATCTAATTTTTGTTGCCATTAGTTAAAATTTTATTTAATAGGTTTGAAATATGCTGCCATCTCGTGACAGCGGCTGCAAAGGTACAAAATTTAGTTGAAAGTTGAAAATTGAAAGTTAAAAATTATCACCATTGCATCTATTTTTCTTATCTTTGTACGCAAATAACCAATAAAACAACTATGAAAAGACTCTTTTTGCTCTGCATTGCAGCGCTATGCCTCACTGTAGCCGAGGCACAGTCATGGACTGCCGACAACGGCAACGGAACGTTCACCAACCCCCTCTTCTACGACGAGTTTTCCGACCCCGACATCCTGCGTGTGGGCGACGACTACTACTTGGCCGGAACAACGATGCACGCCGTGCCGGGCCTGGTCATCCTGCACTCCAGGGACCTGGTGAACTGGGAGAACATCTCGTACTGCTTCGACCGTTTCGACTTCGACGACCCATCGTTCTCGCTCAGCGGCCCCGATGGCAAGGTGCGTGGTGAGGTCTACGGCGAGGGCATCTGGGCCCCCTGCATCCGCTATGCCAACGGGCAGTTCTACGTCTTCTCCAACGTTAACGGCAAGGGCCTGCAGTGCTATACGGCCAAGGACATCCACGGACCATGGACGCACCACAACATGAAGGGACGCATCTACGATCTGGGCGTGCTGTTCGACGACGACGGCAAGATCTACGCCATCCATAACTACGGCGAGGTGAAATGTACCGAACTGAAGCCCGATATGAGCGGCCCGGTCGAGGGCACCGAACGCGTCATCATCCCTGAGGGCAGCGGCGTGGGCGAAGGGCACCACATGTACAAGATTGACGGCATGTACTACCTCATCTCCACCGACTATCGTCCCAACGGGCGCACCCTCTGCTCGCGCTCGAAGAGCATCTGGGGCCCCTACGAGACACGCGTCATCACCGCCGACGAGACCTATGGCTACCATCCCGCTGCCATCACCCAGTGGCGCGGACGCATCGTACCCGACGGCTCCGAGTTCCGCCTCGGTCCCGTCGACGTGAACGCCACCGCCTGCACCAATGCCCATCAGGGCGGCATCGTGCAGTACAAGGACGGTTCGTGGTGGGCCCTGTTCATGCAGGACTTCCACTCGATAGGCCGCACCGTTTGCCTGATGCCCATGACCTGGAAGGATGGCTGGCCCATGGTGGGACTGGACGGCAATCTGGGGCGTGCGCCACGCACGTGGTTCAAGCCCGGCACCGTGCTGGGTGACTACTGCGAAGGCGATGCGGCTCAACCGATGAAGGCCCCCTACCAGCGTAACGAGGACTTCAACGGCAAACAACTGGGACGGGTATGGCAGTGGAACCACAATCCCGACGACCGGATGTGGAGCCTCCGGAGTGGCCGCCTGCGCCTCAACTCCATGCCGGCCGAACAACTGATGTGGGCACGCAACAGCCTCACACAGCGTGTCATCGGTCCAAAATCTATAACCACCGTCGAACTCTACGTCAAGGGCATGAAGGACGGCGATGTCTGTGGTTTAGGCAACATCAACGTACCCTGTTCGTGGATAGGCATAGTGAAAACGAGAAATGGAGACAATGAGAAAATGAGAAAGGATGCATACATCCTGCGTTGCTTCGAACAACTTACCAACGACACCATCGATGTGCCCATCAACCTGCCCAACGGCCGAATCTGGCTTCGCTGCATAGGCGAGTACGATGACAACCAGGCACAGTATGCCTATTCGGTTGATGGCCAAACGTTCCAAACGCTGGGCCGCATGATGCCCCTCTCCTACCAACTCACCACGTTCCAGGGCTCGCGCCACGCCCTGTTTGCCTTCAACAAGAACGGACACAATGGCGGCTATGCCGAGTTCGACAACTTCACGGTAGAGGAACCGATGGCCGACCGCAGCAAGAACATCCCCTACGGCAAGACCTTCCGTATCATCAACAAAGCCAATGGCCGACCCGCTGTCTGTGACCCGCATGGCATACTCTACGACACCCACCCAGGCGACCGCAGTCAACGCATCCAGTTCCGCCTCATCGACCGCGGCAATGGCTGTGTCTCGCTGAAGTGCATCGATGGCCGCTACATCAAGGTCTATGGCGAAGGACTGGCTGGCGACGTGCGCTTCACCAGCGATGAAAAAGAGGCCGAGATCTTCCTCTGGCAGGACTATCTCGACCACGACTTCATGCTCTTTTCACCGGGTAACCACCGCTACATCGGCAAATCGCCCACCACGGGCAGTCCCTACTCGATGGACTTCACGGGTCCAGACCCGGCTCGCCGGAATGGCTCGGTGCTGCAGTGGGAGGAAGTTCAGTAACGGCCTCCGGTGCTGCGCTGACCAGCGACTTCCGGCGTTTGGGATTCTCGCTGGCGCCCATTTTCAGCAACTTGCGTGCCGACGTGATGATGCTCAGCCCACCCTCAGCGGTGCTCTTCTCTACATTGAGAAGGGCATCGCTTGTTTTTTGGAACTGCCGCTTCACCTCGTCCATCCTTTCGGCAAATATCTGCACACGCTCCACCATTTGGTTGGCCAGTTCCATGATTTGCGCCTGGTTCTCCACCTGCCGCACCTGCTTCCACGTCATCTCCAGCACACGCAGCATCATGTACAGGTTCTGCGAACCGGCGATGACGACTCCCTTGTCGTATGCCTCCTTCCACAGCGTGGCATCGTTCGTCAGTGCCAGTTGCAGGGCCGACTCCGAGAAGACGTACATCAAGACGAAGTCCAGTCGGCCGCGTCCCTCGTGTATGTATTTCGAATAGTTCTTCTTCGCGAGTTCGTTCACGTGGCTGCGCATGCTGGCGATATGGCGGCGCAGGGCATCCTGGCGCTGTTCCTCGGTTTCCGCGTTATGGTAGTCCTCAAATGCCGTGAACGACATCTTCGAGTCGATGACCACGTCGCGCCGGTCCGGGAAGTGCAGAATGGCATCGGGCACCATCCTGTGGCCCGACTCCTCGTAAATCGTGTGGCCGTCCTTGTCCTTCATCGTCTCCTGCAACTCGAACTGCTCCCCCTCTTCCAGACCCATGCCCTCCAGCAACTGCTTCAGGCGCAGTTCGCCGAAGTTACCCTGCGTTTTGTTCTCTCCCGTCAGGGCCTGCGCCAGTTTGTCGGCACGTTCGCCCACCTCACGGCTCTGGGCAATGCTCGTCTTGATGGTGGCATCCAAGCGCTGCATCGTCGAGTTATGTTCGCGGTCGCTCCGTTCCACGGCCTCGCGCATCTGCTGGATGTTCGTCTGCAATGGATTCAGAATCGTGGCCAGTTGCTCCTTGTTCGTCGAAGATAGTTGCTCGGCCCTCTCCTTCAGAATCTTCTCCGATGCCGTGTTCATCTGTTCGCGTATGAGCGTCATCTGCTGCTGCATCTGCTCCTCATGCTGCCGATGCATGGCAACCAATGCCTCCCGGTACTGCGCCTCAGCCGCTTCCGTCCGTTCCCTCTGCTGCGCCCGCAGTTCCTCCAGTTGTTGCCGGTTCTGCGCCATCTGTCCCTCCAACTGCTGGCGGTGTTGCCCCTTCAGTTCCTCCACATAGCGTTCGCCCTGCGCCTTTGCCTGTTCAGCCGTCTCGGTCAGATGGCGGTTCTCCTGTTCCAGCACGGCCACGCGTGTGCGCAAGCGCGCAATAAATAATAGGTATGCCAGCATCAGTCCTACGACCAAGCCAACCAATGCAAAAATAACATTCATCATCGAAATCAATACGTCTAAAATATACCTTGTGAGGCGGCAGTCTGTCGCCATACGACTGCAAAATTACGTTTTATCTTCCACGCATGCAAGAAATGTCGCCAAATATTTCTGCCCAAACACAGCACCACGCTACCCGATAACGTACGAGACGGTGAACAGAAGGAGGGCGGCGGTGAGATAGGGCCAGGTACGGAAGAACATAGCCAGGCGATAGCCTTCGGGCTTATTCTCCGGAACGCGAAGTGCCCAAAGGGGAGGCAGGAGGCAGAGAAGGCCCGCATAGATGAGCAGGACGGCACCAGACGAAAGCCCCGCAACGCGTACCCCACCCCACGGCAGGGCCACTACGGCCGACATCAGTCCGTGTTGTGCACCGACCAGCAACTCCACGACGGGCTTCACCACTGGCGTCACCAGCAGGAAGGCAAGGGCCGCAAGCATAATGGCCGTGGCGAGAAGAATGTAGAAGGGACTCATCAGGATGCCGGACAGGCTGATGTAGCGGAAGTAGTGCAACACCAGGGGGAAGGTGAAGACCTGCGCCGCAAACGAGACGACCCAGGCCCGCCACAGCCAGCGGACAAGGGCGTGACGGGGACGGAACATGTCGGAAACGGGAGTATAGTATAACTGGATGCCGGCCACGGCAGCAAAGGAGAGTTGGAAACCTACGTCGAAGAGCATGGCGGGGTCCAGCAGCAGGAGGCAAAGGGCAGAAAGGCCCAGCGTCCCCCACATATTGCGCCCCGCATAGTTTATCTCGCCCAGGATGAACAGGGTCATCATGAGCGATGCACGGCACAGCGAAACGGGGAAGTTCGTCAGCAGGGCATAGCCCCAAATGAGAACGATGCAGAGGCTGGCGAACAGATAGCGCCACGACGAATTTATCAGCCTCAGCATGAAGAAGTTCAGGCAACCGAAGAGGATGCTCAGGTGCAG
>JAFSXQ010000003.1 GCA_017444005.1 Bacteroidaceae bacterium
AGCCAGGATCAAACTCTTCTTTGTACTTATTTCTTGTCTTTTATTTTATTCTGTGAAACAAGATGCCAATGTGATACGTATTCCTGACCTTCTTGGTGTCTACTATTTATCATAGAATCGACGGTTCGATTCTCATTTCTTGTACTACTTTCTTGCCTATGTAAATCTTTCAAAGAACTCTTTCTTGCAAGTTGTGAGGGGTATCCCTCTCATTTGCGGATGCAAAGGTACGGACTTTTTTCGGACTGACCAAATATTTTCACAACTTTTTTCATTTTTTTTTATTTCAGGCCTCATTTTTTGCTTATAACGCGGCTGTGTAGTAACTTTGTAGAGCCGTGCGCGAAGTTCGGGAGCGGCACAGTCGCAGGCACGATGCCGGAAACGCATCGCATCGTTGTGCCGATAAGGTTGCGACGTTGTGCCGATAAGATTAGTAATCTTATGGCCCGAAGATTAGTAATCTTATCGACGTAAGATTAGTAATCTTATTTCCAACGCGCACGCGTGTGTGCATAGGCACATATATATAATATGGTAAGGGCAAGAAACGAGAAACGATTAAGAACATAAAAAAAACGAAAAGACAATGAAATCATTCATCAAGTACACCCTGGCCTGCCTGTTGGCCTTGGTTCTGTTTACGGTTGTGACAACCATCATTACGTTAGTGTCGTTTGCCGGCATGATGGCCAGCGACGGGATGACCGCCTCAGTGAAGGACAACACCATCCTGCGCATTAACCTAGGCGGCGCCCTGGAGGAGCAGACGCAGGATGACCCCTTCTCGTCGCTCATGAACAACGGCATGGAAACCGTGGCTGGACTGCAGACGCTGACCGAAGCCATCCAGAAGGCTAAGGAGAACGAGCACGTCAAGGGCATCTATCTGGAGAATGCCACGCTGGGCGGCACTCCCGCTACGGTGCAGGAACTGCGCCAGGCACTGACCGACTTCAAGAAGAGCGGGAAGTTCATCGTTGCCTACAGCGACACGTACAGCCAGTCGGGCTACTACATCGCATCGGTGGCCGACAAGATTCTGCTGAACCCCGAGGGTATGGTCGACTGGCACGGACTGGCCTCGCAGCCCATGTTCTTCAAGGACGCTATGGCCAAGGTGGGCGTCCGGATGCAGGTCTTCAAGGTGGGAACGTTCAAGAGTGCCGTGGAACCCTACATCAATACTGAGATGAGCGAGGCCAACCGCGAGCAGGTGAACTCGTACCTGACCAGCATCTGGAACAGCATGCTGAAGGACATCTCCGCTGCCCGAAAGATTGACACAGACAAACTGAACACCCTGGCCGACGAGTATGTGGCCCTGCACCCCGCCCAGTACATGGTGGACAGCCGCCTGGTGGACACCCTCAGTTACATCGACGGCGTGAAGGCCTACCTGAAGCAGAAGATGGACGTGAAGGAGGATGAAAGCCTGAACTTCATCACCCCGAAGGATATGGCCAATGCCGAGATTCCCGGCTACAAGGAGCAGGACGACAAGGTGGCCGTGTACTATGCCGTTGGCGACATCGTGCAGACCAGCGGCAACGTGTCGCCCATGAGCGGCAACGGTCCGCAGATTGTCGGCGAGAAGGTTATCGACGACCTGCGTGCCCTGCGCGAGGACAAGAACGTGAAGGCCGTCGTGCTGCGCGTGAACTCGGGCGGCGGTTCGGCATACGCCAGCGAACAGATCTGGCGCGAGGTGGAACTGCTGAAGGCTGAGAAGCCCGTCGTCGTGTCGATGGGCGGTCTGGCTGCCTCCGGCGGTTACTACATCTCGAGCGGTGCCAACAAAATCATTGCCGAGCCCACCACGCTGACGGGCAGCATCGGCATCTTCGGCATGGTGGCCGACATGAGCGAACTGATTACCCAGAAGGTGGGCGTGAAGTTCGACGTCGTAAAGACCAACGCCCTGAGCGACATGGGCACTATGGCCCGCCCGATGAATGCCGAGGAAGGCCAACTGATGCAGTCGATGGTGGAGCGTGGCTACGAGACCTTCACCGGTCGCGTGGCTATGGGCCGCAAGATGAAGATCGAAGACGTGAAAGCCATCGCCGAAGGCCGTGTGTGGACGGGCGAGCAGGCCAAGGAGCGCGGTCTGGTCGACCAGTTGGGCAATCTGGATGCCGCCATCAAGGTGGCTGCCAAACTGGCTAAACTGGAGAAATACAACCGGGTGAACTATCCCGAACCCGAACCTTGGTATCAGTCGCTGCTCAGCGACAAGAAGTCGGGCTACATGGAGGCCGAGATGCGCGACATGCTGGGTGAGTACTATACCACCTTCGCGCTGATTCGCAGCCTCAAGTCACAGGACCGCATCCAGGCCCGCCTGCCCTTCGAGCCGAATATTAAATAATATTGGATTAGGGACTTGGGATTAGAGATTAGGGATTAGGGATTAGGAATGGAAGGCGATTTGGTACGTATCAACAGGTGGCTGATGCCGTTGAGTTGGCTCTACGGCATGGGCGTGGCACTGCGCAACGCCCTGTTCGACCTGCACATACTGAAGTCGCACAGTTACAACATCCCCATCATCTGCATCGGCAACCTGAGCGTCGGCGGCACGGGAAAGACACCGCACACGGAGTACCTGCTGCGCCTGCTGAGCCAGACCTACCGCGTGGCTGTGCTCAGCCGCGGCTACAAGCGCAAGACGCGTGGCTACATACTGGCCCGGGCGGAGAGCACCGTGGAGGAAATCGGCGACGAACCGTGGCAGATGAAGCAGAAGTTCCCCACGGCCTACGTGGCCGTCGACCACAACCGGCGGCGCGGCATCCAGCGCCTGTGCACCGACGAGGCCACGCGCGACGTCGACGTCATCCTGCTCGACGATGCCTACCAGCACCGCTACGTGCATCCGGGTGTCAATATCCTGCTTGTCGACTATCACCGCATGATAACCGACGACTGTCTGCTGCCGGCGGGCCGACTGCGCGAACCGAAGGAGGGGAAACGGCGTGCCAACATCGTCATCGTCACGAAATGTCCCCACGACATCAAGCCGATGGGCTTCCGCGTGGTGCAAAAGGCCCTGAACCTGATGCCCTATCAGCGTCTCTACTTCAGCACCTTCTGCTACGGCCAACTGCGGCAACTCTACGGCAGTGACGAACGTTCGCTGACGAGCATCCGCCACGACGAGTCCGTCCTGCTGCTCACCGGCATTGCCATGCCCGAACAGATGCGGCTCGACCTGAGTCTGCACACGAAGAACATCACGACGCTGTCCTTCCCCGACCACCACTACTACAGGCAGGCCGACATCAGCCGCATCAATCAGGCCTTCGGGCAACTGCCCGAGCCGCGGATGATTATCACCACCGAGAAGGACGCCCCCCGGCTGCTGCTGACCTCCGGACTGACCGACGAGGTCCGGAAGACCCTGTACGTACTGCCGGCGGAAGTGGAAATCATGCGCAACGAGAAAGGAAACTTTAACGATAAAATCACAGGCTATGTACTCAAAAATTCAAGAAACAGCATCCTGGCTAAAGGAGAAAATAACCTCTAAGCCAACAACGGCCATCATCCTTGGCACGGGTCTTGGACAATTAGTCGATGAAATAGAAGTCACACAAACCATACCCTACGCGGAGATTCCACACTTTCCCCAGTCGACAGTCGAAGGACACTCCGGGCGGCTCATTCTGGGCCTTCTGGGCGGCAAGGAGATTCTGGCCATGCAGGGGCGGTTCCACTTCTACGAGGGCTACCCGATGAGTGAAGTTACCTTCCCCGTCCGTGTGATGTACGAACTGGGCATCCGTACGCTCTTCGTCAGCAATGCCAGCGGCGGCACCAACCCCAACTTCAGCGTGGGCGACATCATGATTATCACCGACCATATCAACATGTTCCCCGAGAATCCGCTGCGCGGCCCCAACTTCCCCACCGGGCCACGTTTCCCCGACATGCACGAGGCCTACGACCACGAACTCATCGCTATGGCCGACGAAATCGCGGCTGAAAAGGGCATCAAGGTGCAACACGGCGTATACCTGGGCACACAGGGCCCGACATTCGAGACCCCAGCCGAGTACCGCATGTTTGCCCGCATGGGAGCCGACGCCGTGGGCATGAGCACGGTGCCCGAGGTCATCGTTGCCCACCACTGTGGCATACGCGTCTTCGGCGTGTCCATCATCACCGACCTCGGCGGTTTCGACAACCCCGTGGAGGTGAGCCACGAGGAGGTGCAGAAGGCCGCCAACAAGGTGCAGCCCAAGATGGCGGAAATCATGAAGGAAATGATAAGGAGAAGTTGAAAGTTGAAAGTTTAGAATTGAAAGTTGAAAGTTTAGAGACAGACATTGGAAATAGCAGAACTGGGTGAGTTCGGCTTGATAAAGCGGCTCACCGAAGACATGAAGCCCGAGAACAAGAGCACCGTGAAGGGCGTGGGCGACGACTGCGCCGTACTGGACTACGGAGGTCCCAACCGCGTGCTCGTGACCACCGACATGCTCATGGAGGGCGTGCACTTCGACCTCCAGTACACACCGTTGAAGCACCTGGGTTACAAAAGTGTGATGGTGAACCTGAGCGACATCTATGCCATGATGGGCACGCCGCGTCAGGTCACCGTCAGTCTGGCGCTCTCGAAGCGTTTCACCGTCGAGGACATCGAAGCCCTGTATGCCGGCATGCGCCTGGCCTGCGAGGAGCATCACGTGGACCTCGTCGGTGGCGACACCACCAGCAGCCTCACGGGGCTGGCCATCAGCATCACGGCCATTGGCGAGGCACCGGCCGACGAGGTGGCTCTGCGCAGCGGCGCCCAGCCCAACGACCTGGTATGCGTCTCGGGCAACCTGGGAGCGGCCTACATGGGCCTGCAACTACTGGAGCGCGAGAAACTGGTCTACTACCAGCAACTGAAAGAGGCCGGCGACCGTCGCGACCAGGTACAGTTCCAGCCCGAATGGAGCGGACGGGAGTACCTGCTCGAACGCCAACTGCGCCCCGAGGCCCGCAGGGACATCGTCGAACGCCTGCGCCTGGCCGGTATACGCCCCACAGCGATGATGGATATCAGCGACGGCCTGTCGAGCGAACTCATGCACATCTGCACCCAGAGCCACACCGGCTGCCGCATCTACGAAGAGCGCATCCCGCTCGACTACCAGACTGCAGCAATGGCCGAGGAACTGAACATGAACGTCAGCACCTGTGCCCTGAACGGCGGTGAGGACTATGAACTGTTGTTTACCGTGCCCCTGACCATGAACGACCGGGTGAGCCAACTGGAGGACGTGAAGGTCATCGGCTACATCACCGAGGAGAAACTTGGTCGCGCCCTCATCACCCGCGACGGTCAGGAGTTCGAGTTGAAAGCCCAAGGCTGGCAGCCCGAGGGACTGAGACCGGAACAGCAACGATGAAGGCCGTGCGGTAAGTTATCTTTTTATACTGAGTTCACGGACGTAACCGATGACGAAGGAGCGTCCGTACTGGTGCTGGCGGATGCCGTTGACGTGCATCTGCCGCAGGTCGCTGAGGTAGCCCAGCGAAAGGCGGGCGTGCCGGATGGGGATGTCGACGGTGAACAACTGGCGCAGCGAGAGGGCGTTTCCCGGATGGGTGCAGCGGAGGTTGCGGTCATAGTTACCGCGGTCGAAGAGGTCGTAGTAACTCTGACCGTACTGGGGCATGAAGCCCATGCCCAGCAGGGGCAGATGGGCCTGATAGTGGAGAGCGAGGCGCTGCTTCTTGATGCGGAAACCGTAGTCGGCCCGCACAAAGGCTAAGGCGGCGATGTTCACACGGGCTTGCGCCGGATTGTTGCCGTTCCGGTCGTTGTACAGGAATCCGATTGTGCCACCTGCCATGCCGCCGGCTGTAAGGTCGAGGCTCTTCCACAGAACATCCTTCCACTGGCGTCCCCAACCGAAATCGTAGCGTACGGACCCGCCCATCTCGTGCGCCGTCTCGGCACGGTTATGAGCGTAGGAAAAGTCGCCTTGGGTCACGGTCTGGAACACGACGTGCCCGTTGCGCTGCAGCGTGCGGTGCGTCTCGTTGAGGAACGTCAGTTGCGGTCCCTTGTACTCCACGGGCGACAAATAAGTGTCGAGATGGTTGACGCGCCCGATGCCGAACAGCGTAGTGTGAGTGCTTTCCCGCTCTTGCGCGAAAGAGTGAAGAGTGAAG
>JAFSXQ010000269.1 GCA_017444005.1 Bacteroidaceae bacterium
CGTGCCGACCTCTTTGCCCTCTATTACATTGCCGACCCCAAGTTGGTGGAGTTGGGACTGGTGCCCGACGGCGAGGCCTACAAGAGCCAGTACTACAGTTACCTGATGAACGGCATGCTGACGCAACTCGTCCGCATCGAACCGGGCCGTCAGATAGAGGAGGCGCACATGCGCAACCGCGCCCTCATCGCCCGCTGGGTGATGGCCCACACGACGGCTATGGAACTGGTGGAGCGGTCGGGGAAGACCTATTTGCAGATAACGGACTACGGCGCCCTGCGCCCCGTCATCGGAAGCCTGCTGGCCGAGGTGCAGCGCATCAAGAGCGAAGGCGACCAGGCGGCTGCCCGTCGGTTGGTGGAGGAGTACGGCGTGCGTGTCGACGCCGAGTTGCATCGCGAGATACTGGAGCGCTATCGGGCCCTCGACCTGGCGCCCTACAAGGGATTCATCAATCCGCAGTACCGCCTGGTGCACGACGGAGAGGGTAGGGTAGCGGACGTGGAAATCGTCTACGGCGAGAGTTACGACGACCAGATGCTGCGCTACGGGCGAGACTATTCGTTGAAGGATTGAAGGATTGAAGAATTTAAGAATTAAAGGATTGAAGGGCTGAAAGGGTAATGGAGGTATCAGAAATCATACAAGAGATAAAGTTGGAACTGCGGGCCAACATGAACGGTGTCGTATCGAGCCAGATGCGCGGGGCCGGGATGCAGTACCACGTGAACTTCGGCATCGAGTTGCCCCGCTTGCAGCAGATAGCCGGGGAGTTCGCCCCGAATCACGAAGTGGCGCAGCAACTGTGGCACGAGAATGTGCGCGAAAGCAAGATACTGGCCGGGATGCTGATGCCCGTGGACCGTTTCTATCCGGAATTGTGCGACATCTGGGCCGATCAGATTCCCAATGCCGAGATTGCCCAGATGACGGTGCTGAACCTGTTCGAACGTCTGCCCTACGCTACAGAGAAGGCTTTCGAATGGATAGCCGGCGACAACGAGATGCTGCAACTTTGCGGTTTCCTGCTCATCGGGCGCCTGCTCATCCGGGGCGCGGTGTTCAACGACCGCAGCCTGGAGGAACTGCTCGACCAGGCCCATTCGCTGCAGGCGGTTCCCAACCTGCATTTGCGTAAGGCTGTGCAGAACGTGCTGATAAGGCTTGAAGAGAAATAAACGATAAATACTATATATATGAAGAAAGGAAAAGTTGATGCCCTGCTGGGCATTGTATTCGGAGATGAAGGAAAGGGCAAGGTGGTGGACGTCTTCACGCCCAAGTACGATATCGTGGCCCGCTTTGCCGGTGGCCCCAATGCAGGGCACACCATCATATTCGAGGGCAAGAAGTTCGTGCTGCGTTCCATTCCTTCGGGCATCTTCGCCGAGGACAAGGTGAACATCATCGGCAACGGCTGCGTCATTGCTCCCGACCTGTTCATGCAGGAGGCACGCGAACTGGAGTCGGCTGGCTACGACCTGCGCAGCAGGCTCCACATCAGTCGGCGGGCCCATCTCATCCTGCCCACCCATCGCGTCCTGGACCGTGCCTATGAGGCAGCCAAGGGTAAGAACAAGGTGGGTACGACGGGCAAGGGCATTGGCCCCACCTACAGCGAGAAGGCCAGTCGCACCGGCCTGCGTGTGGGCGACATCTTGGAGAACTTCGACCAGAAGTACCAGGCCCTGAAGGCGCGTCACGAGGAAACGCTGCGCCATCTGGGCTACACCGACTACGACATCACGGATGAGGAACGTCTGTGGATGGAGGGAGTGGAATACATGCGTTCGTTCCCGCTGACCGATACGGAGGTGGAAATCAATCGTGCGCTGGCCGAGGGCAAGAGCGTACTGGCCGAGGGCGCACAGGGCACGATGCTCGACATCGACCACGGCACCTATCCCTTCGTGTCGTCGTCCAGCACCGTGTGCGGTGGCGTTTGCACGGGTCTTGGCGTTCCTCCCAGCGCCATTGGCGAGGTGTTCGGTATCTTCAAGGCCTACTCGACGCGTGTCGGAGCCGGTCCGTTCCCTGTAGAACTCTTCGACGAAACGGGCGACCGCATCCGCGAGATTGGTCATGAGTACGGAGCCGTGACGGGGCGCAACCGCCGTTGCGGGTGGGTCGACCTCGTGGCCCTGCGCTATGCCATTATGGTGAACGGCGTCACGCAACTCATCATGATGAAGAGCGACGTCCTCGACACGTTCCCCACCATCAAGGCCTGTGTGGCCTACGAAAAGGATGGGGTCCAGACCACCGATATGCCCTACGACACAGAGGGCTGGCAGGCCGTCTATGAGGAATTGCCCGGCTGGCAGACCGACCTCACCCGGATGACCTCGGAGGCCGACTTCCCCCAGGCTTTCAAGGACTATGTCGACTATCTGGAGCGTCAACTCGGCGTGCCCATCACCATCCTCTCCGTAGGACCCGACCGCGCCCAGACCATCATTCGAGGGTAAACCTGTTTTCTTGAACCACGAATTACACGAATTTCACGAATTAAACAGACTCCCGTTTCATGTAGGAGTATAATTCGTGAAATTCGTGTAATTCGTGGTTCCTTATTTCAGTTATTTGATGTTTTGTTCGTGATTTCGTAGAGCCTCTCTTCCTCTTCGCGGAGTTGCTTTTGGCAGGTCTCGTGCTTGCGGAGGGCGATGTGGTGTTCGGCCAGTTGCATGAAGACCTCCTGCCGCTGCTGCTCCAGTTGCTGCTGTCGCACGACGAGGGCATCGAGAATGCTGTCGTCCTCCGTATTTGTGAGGTTACAGGCTTCGCCTTGCAGGGCTACGATGGCGCTGCGCAGACTGTCGACACGTGCCTGCCCGAGCATGGCCTTGACACGTGTGTCGCGGATGCGCTGGCGCAGGGTGTTCCAGTCTTTTTCGCCCGCGAAGGCTTGCTCCAGTTCGGCGTATTGCACGGGCGGGTGGTTGGCGTTGAAGCGACGAATCCACAGGTCGAGTTGCGATCTCATGTCGATGAGTTCGCTGTCGAGCGTTTCTCCCTGTGCAGCGAGTTCCTGCATCCGTCCCTGTAACCCGGCCAGCAGGTTGGCCGACTGGTAGAGGTCCTCGCGGTGCTTGATTTCGCTGTCGTAGGCCTGGAGCAAGGGCTGATAGGTGGCATCGAAGTGGTCGGCCACTTCCTGTGTGCCCAGCATATCGCTGTAGCGTTTTTCGTCCTCCTTGCGGATTTGTTCCCGGCGGTTGACGGCATCATGCATCATGGCGGAAAGGCTTTCGAGATAGTCGCTCTGTGTGCGCTTCTCCTCCAGCGTGGAGCGCAGCATGTCTTGCTGGTGGCTGTATGTTGCGATTTTCTGGTTCACCTCCGTCCAGCGTTCCATCATCTGTTCGATGCGTAGCAGCACGCTTTCGCGATTGTTTTGCCAGGTGGCGTACCAGTCGTTGATGGTGATGCGGCTGTTGAGTTGTTCGTAGAATCGGGTGTACTGGCTCTGGAATTGGCTGCGCAACTGGCGGGTCTGCTCCACCATCCGGGCCATCACCTGGCACCCCGTGTTCACCTCGTTGAGTCGGACGGTAAGGTCGTTGTGCTGTTGCGTTTTCTTGTTGAGGGACTCGTTCAGTTCATTGATACGGGTCTGGTGGTAGTTGTAGCGGTCCAGTTCGGCCTGGGCATCTTCGGCATCGTGTGCCGTGTTCTCAATCAACTGGCGCAACATGGCCGTTCGGGCTTCGGGGTTGGTGCTTGGGGAACATTCCGCAAAAGTGCGGTCGAGCGACGAGAAGACGCTCCACTCCTTCACGTCCTCCACCTGGCGCTGGCGCAGTCGCGACAAGGTTTCCTCTTCAACCTCGCGGCGAGCCGATGTGGCTGCCAACTGGTCGCGCAGTTGTTGCAGTTGGGGCTCCTGGCCCGAAAGTTCGTGCCGGAGTTGTTCGAAGTCGGTGCGCAGTTCGCTGATGAGTTTGTTCTGCTCCAGGATGGAATCACCGTGGTAGGGGTGATGGGTGGCTCCGCACACCGTGCAACTGATGCCCTCGCGGAGGTCGCTGCGCAGTTGAATCACGTTCTGGCTCTTGCTCAGTGTCAGCGTGTATTCCTTCTCGTGGCACAGTTGGCGCAGGTGCTCAATCCTGGGTTCAAGGTTGCCGATGTCGTTTCTCAGATTGTCGATGTCGAGGCGCAATTGGTTGACGGTCTGCGTCTTTTCCTCAATCAACTGATAGCCCAGGCGTATGCGGTTCCAAAGCGACTGAGCGGCCAGCAACATCTGTCGGCGGCTGTTGAGTTCGGCGGCACGCTTCTGCAACGAGTGCGTGCTTCGTCCGAGGTTCTGTTGGCGATGAATTTCGAGTTCGCCCTTCAGTGTGTCGATTTCCGACTCCACACGCTGATAGTCGGCAAAGACGCGGCTGAGCATGTCGTTCTCTTCCTGCTGGCTGTTCAGTTGTTCCTCCTGGGTGAGGATGAGACGCTGGTTGCGGTCTTCCATCTCGGCCAGCCTTTTCAGCAGTGTCAGCACCATTTCGCCATGTTCGAGCAGCGCCTGATGAGGCTCCAGTGCCTGTCGCTGTGCGTTTTGCTCGGTGGTGAGTTCGGACAGCGTTTCGGCTTGCGCTTCTATCTCCTGTATTTCCTTGGCCAGCATCATTTGCTGTTGCGCAATGGATTTCTCGAACTGGTCGGAAGTCTCCTGGTCGAGGTCGAGGATGGAACGTGCGCCCTGTATGCGGCTGGCCTCGATAATCTGGTCGCGCATGCCGGGCATGTGTCCGGCTGCCTCTTCGCAGGTGTCGATGAGTTGCTTCAACTGCTTCTGCTTGTCGGTGGTCAGTTGTTGTGCCTCCTCAATCTCGCTCGTAAGCAGGCTCTGGGCCTGTTTGTTGGTACGTGTCTGGCGTTCGAGCAGGGTCAGGCGCTGGAACGTTCCCTGAATGGTCTCGAATGTCTCGAAGCGTTCCAGTTGTTGTTCCTCGTCGGCGATGATGGCCAGTTGTTTGTTCAGTTCGTGCAGGCGGTTTTGCTGTTCCGTCAGTTCGTGCTTCTTCTCGTTGTAGCGGTGCAGCCATTCGCGCTGGTCGTGCAACTGCTGTAGCGACGACTCGATGTTGCGAAGTTTCGACTCAGCCAGTCGGCACATGTCCTCCGTGCGGCTCAGTTGCTGGGGCGTGAGCAGCGAGGCCGCTACGGTCTGTCGGCGTGCCTCGGTGCGCGTCAGTTGTTTCATCCATCGCACCACTTCGTCGGGTATGTTTTCGCCATAGCGGCTCTGCCACCATTCGCGCACTTGTTCCTCGGTGGTCTTCGGCGAAGAACTGTCGGACGCGGGCGTCACTGCTTCGGTGGGTGTGACGGGTGCCGCAGGGGCACTTTCGGTATGCGTATCTTTGTGAAAAAAGTTCATTCTTTACCTCTTTTTCTTCTTTAATCTATACAAAGGTATAAATAAATTGAAAATTGCGGATTGAAAATTGAAAATTATTTATACCTTTGTAGCGATTTTCTAAATAATACGTTAAGATAATGGCTCAAAAACCAAGTATACCCAAGGGTACACGCGACTTTGGCCCCTTGGAAATGGCCCGTCGCAATTACATTTTCGATACCATTCGCAGTGTGTATGCGCTGTACGGATTCCAGCAGATTGAAACACCTGCTATGGAGAACCTCTCCACCCTGATGGGCAAGTATGGCGAGGAGGGCGACAAACTGCTCTTCAAGATACTGAACTCGGGCGACTTCATGCGCGACGTGACGGAGGAGAACATCCGTCAGGACTCCACTAATCGCCTGGCCACGCGCCTCTGCGAGAAGGGGCTGCGCTACGACCTGACCGTCCCCTTTGCCCGCTACGTGGTACAGCACCGCGAGGAACTGACCCTGCCGTTCCGCCGGTTCCAGATTCAGCCCGTGTGGCGTGCCGACCGTCCGCAGAAGGGGCGCTATCGCGAGTTCTATCAGTGCGATGCCGACGTCGTGGGCAGCGACTCGCTCTTGAACGAAGTGGAACTGATGCAGATTGTCGACACCGTGTTCCAACGCTTCGGCATCCGTGTGTGCATCAAGATTAACAATCGCAAAATCCTCTCCGGCATTGCTGAAATGATAGGTCAGGCCGACAAGATTGTGGACATCACCGTCGCCATCGACAAACTGGACAAGATAGGTCTGGACAACGTGAACGCCGAACTGCGCGAGAACGGTCTGCCCGAAGAGGCCATCCAGAAGTTGCAACCCATCATCCAACTCAGCGGCACGAACGACGAGAAACTGGCCACGATGCGCGAGGTCCTGAAGGATAGCGAGACGGGCCTGAAGGGCATTGAAGAAGTCGCCTTTGTGCTCTCGACGCTTGGTTCGGTGGTCGGTGGTTTCGCCGCCGACGTCGAGTTCGACCTCACTCTGGCCCGCGGCTTGAATTACTACACGGGCTGCATCTTCGAGGTGAAGGCACTGGACGTGGAGATTGGCAGCATCACGGGCGGCGGTCGCTACGACAACCTGACGGGCATCTTCGGCATGCCGGGCCTCTCGGGCGTGGGCATCTCCTTCGGTGCCGACCGCATCTACGACGTCCTGAACCAACTCGATCTCTACCCTCAGACGGTGACTTCGCAGACACAACTGCTCTTCATCAACTTCGGCGAGGCCGAGGCTGCCTACTGCCTGCCCATCCTGGCAAAGGCCCGTCAGGCAGGCATTCGCTGCGAAATCTATCCCGATGCGGTGAAGATGAAGAAGCAGATGCAGTATGCCAACCAGAAGCAGGTTCCCTTCGTCGCCCTCGTTGGTGAAAACGAGATGAAGGAAGGCAAACTGACGCTGAAAAACATGGAGACGGGCCAGCAGCAACTGCTCACCCCCGAGGAACTACTACAACAAATAGGATAGGATAGCCTTATCCTATTTGAGAATCTTTCGTGCTACGTCTATCGGGTCGCCTTCGGGCTGGGCCGAGTAGGGCGTGTGGTCGAGTGTCCAGGGTTCTTCCATCGCATACCAGTCGACCTCCACGTTGCCCTGCATCGGGCGACGGCCGTCCAGTTTGTCTTGCAGAATGCTGAAGAAGTGGCGCCAGCGCGGATAGTAGAAGTCGCGCAGGATGCCCTGCCACTCCTTGTGGGCATAGTCGTGCAGGTGGCCGTTGTCGGCACATGCCCTGTTGCCCCAGGTGGTTATCTGCACGCGCGCGTTCCATTCATACAGGTCGCTCTCCGCCGTGTCGGTCCCCAACTGGCGTGCCTGTTGCGTCCAGTGGCCCACGCGAAATTCGCTGCGGGTGGCTAGCAGTTGGTCTTGAGCCAGTAACAGACGCATAAATTCCTCGCTGTCCTGACGGAAGGCCCCTCGGTCACCGCTCTTGAAGTCGGCCATCGCCCGGTTGTAGACGATGCGCCCGCGGTCGGCCAGTGCCTGACGGCAAATGTCGACGAGGTCGTACTCGAAGTTGTTGTTGCCCCGATAACGGTCGGCCACCGACAACATCCGCTGTGCAGCCTCCCACGTTGTGGTGGGGTCGTAGTAGTTCACCATCTCGCTCCACGTCGACACCTGGAAGCAGTTCATCCCCGGCCGTGCGCAGAAGATACTCTCGTGCGTCCCCTGTTGGTAGTTGCCGAAGGGGCAATTGTAGATGCCGTCGGCCAGTATCTTCCAGACCTGTTGCAGAGTGTCGTCGTCCTTGCCGTAACGGGCCTTCACGTAGTCGTGCAGCCACGCTTCCTTCGTGGGGATGTCCGAAAGCCAGGGCAGTTCCGACATCATCTCGAACATCACGGGATTGTTCTCCGAGCCCTCCATCGTCAGGCCCCATCCCACGAGGTGCCGTGCCAGCGGATGGGTGCGCGTCTGGCGGAAGTTGTTGAGCAATTGGTCCATGCGTCCGTGCAAGCCCACGTTGCCCCCGAAGTTCTCCAGCAGACAGAATATCCACTCGTGCTGCGCGTAGCCCTTCTCGCGATAGTACCGGCTGGGGATGCCCCACATGGGACAGCACTCGCTGAAGAGGTCGAGTACGATGACTTCGCCTCCGGGCAGTGCATCCAGCATCGCCGGCAACGGGTTGGCTCCCCAACCCTGAATCACCCACTTGGCCCTGGGCGCGGCCTGCTTCATGGCGGCCAGTATGTAGCGCCCCATCTCGCCGATGTCCACGCCCTGGGGCAGACCTCCCTCGTGGAAGGGGTCCATCGAGTAGTATTCGGCCTCGCCATACAGTTTACGCGTCTCCTCGTAGAAGATTTGCGCGTATTTCGCAAACTGCTCGTCGCTGGGCAGCAGGATGTTTGGCCGTACGTAGTTGTTCCAGTGCTGCTTCGGCGCATCGCTCAGAAACGACGGAACCATGCCGCAGTAGCCGGGCAGCACGGGCTTCATGCCGAACTCGCGCATGCGCTGCAGTATCTGTTTCTGCAACTTCTCCTGCTGTCCGTACCAACTCTTGGGCAACGGACCGCCCCAGCCCTCCAGATTGTTCATCTCCCACCACGCCATGAAGGCCGGGCCGGGGATGAAGCGTGCCACGTCCTCCTCACTGTAGCCCAGGCGGAGCAGGATGTTGCGCCACACGCATTCGTGGCCGACGGCTGCCAGGGGCATGTTGATGCCGTGCAGGGCCATCCAGTCGAGTTCCGTCTGCCAGCGTTCCCAGTCCCAGAAGGCCATCGTGTACGAGTAGGTACAGTAGTTGAAGTCGTAGCGCAGGGCCAGGTCGGTCTCGTGGCGCTCGCGTTTCCCTACGGCGGGCAGCGTGGCGGGCAGCGCGGCGTGCATCTGGTTCCACGTCAGGTGTATGCCGCAGTGGTGTTTCAGGTACCAGTTCAGGCCCGTGGCGATGTTCACCCACGAATTGCCCCTGATGACGGGCTTCGTGCCGTGTTGGTCCAGTTCGAAGAAGTCCTTGTCGCTCTTCTTCTTCTCGATGATGAACTTCCGGCTTGCCCCCTTGTCGATGCGTTCCAGCAGGCCGTCGATGGGGGAGGAGAAAATGAGAGAGTGGGAGAGGGAGAAAATGAGGAGTAGTGCGATGCGTTTCATGGTGTCTGGTATTGTTTTGCGAACAAAGTTACGGAAAAGAAGTCAAAAGTGAAAATGAGCGATTAATTTTTATCGCTTAATTCTGCATTCTAAATCTTTTTTTGTATCTTTGCCGAAAATATCATCTTGTTTACCATGAAAAAGACATTGACCCATCTGCTGAGTTTGTTCCTGCTTCTCTGTTCTTCGGACGTGATGGCGCAGTACGAAATCTTTGTAACGGAGACGGAGGAGGCCATTCCCTACCGCATTCCCGCTATTGCTACGGCCAAGGACGGCTCGCTGGTGGCGGTGAGCGACTACCGCTATTGCCGGTTCGACATCGGTGCCGGACGCATTGACCTGCATTTCCGCCGCAGCACGGACAACGGACACTCCTGGGGTAACATATACACACCGCCTACGATGGTGGGCGACGGCGACCTCACCCCCGGCCATCAGGAGGCCGGTTATGGCGATGCCGCCCTGGCCGTCGACCGCAAGTCGGGCCGCATGATGCTCATTACCTGCTCCGGCGGTCCCCTGTTCGGCTACAGCACCTTCGAGCACCATCAGGGCATGGCCCGTTTCTACAGCGATGACGGCGGCAAGACGTGGGGCCGTCCCGACTACATCGGCGAGGAAACCATCTACCAGCCTCTCTCCAAGGGCCAGTACGGGCCCATCAAGGCCTGGTTCGTGGGCAGTGGCCGCATCTTCCAGAGCCGCACCGTCCGCGTCGGCAAGTACTATCGCCTCTACTGCTCCGGCGTGTCGCGCAACAATAAGGAGAATGCCAACTGGGTCATCTACAGCGACGACTTCGGCCAGACGTGGCAGATACTGGGCGGCGCGGACGCCTCGCCCGTGCCCGGCGGCGACGAGCCCAAGTGCGAGGAACTGCCCGACGGGCGCCTACTGCTGAGCAGCCGTGCCTGGGGCGGCCGTGTCTATAACATCTTCACGTTCACCGATGTCAAGCGTGCCGAAGGCCAGTGGGGGACGAAAGCCTTCAGTGGCAAGGACAACGGTGGGGTGGAGGCCAACCAGAACTCGTGCAACGGCGAGGTGATGGTTGTTCCCGTCGTGCGCACACGGGATAAGAAGAAGATGTGGATGGCCCTCCAGAGCCTGCCCCTAGGCCCTGGCCGCTCCCATGTGGGCATTTATTACAAGGAACTTGCCACCCCGTCCGACTATGCCACGCCCGAGGCCTTTGCCGCCAACTGGACGGGGCGCTACCAAGTGACCGAACTCCCCTCGGCCTACAGCACCATGACGCTGCAGCGCGACCGCACGCTGGGCTTCTTCTACGAGGAAGAGACCCACTGCAGCAGCAAGGGCGGCGGCTACACGATGATGTATCGCAACCTCCGGCTGGAGGACATCACCGACGGC
>JAFSXQ010000270.1 GCA_017444005.1 Bacteroidaceae bacterium
ATGCATCTGCCGTTGTGGCATCATTGCCCGGACGCAGCGTTGCACCGTACTCCAAGACTACGGGTTTCTTGTAGGTGGCTGATGTATACAACGTCGTGTGTCGGTTCATCCAAAGGGGACTGTTCTCGAGTGTCCCACAGAAGGATAGCGAACCAGCCCAGACGTTGGTTTCTCCGCTGTAGGTGTGCGTCGCATTGGGCAATACGAGCAGACCGTTACCCTGCTTTACCAAGCGCATGGAACCGGCAAATGCTCCACCCGTGAGTGTATGGGTGAAGGTGGTGGTCGTGATGAGGGCATTGTCATCGTTGCCCTGCACCCACGCCGGGGTGTTCACGGTGAGGATGTAGGGTTCGGCACCGTCGGCAACTGTAACCGTAGCATCCCCCATAGTGCAGAGCATGATGTGACTCCCGTTCATGGAACTGGTAACGGTCGATCCGTCGCTAATCTCATCGCGTCCGTCCAACGTGAGTGGTGGCGGTGCCTGGGTGATGCCTTCCATTTCGCCCACGAAGTAACTCAGGTGAGGCGGCTGGTTGTAGGCCATCATCTGCCACACCATCGCCTGGCGGTACTGGTGGTCGGACCAGAGTGTGGGCAGTGAATAGGGTGTCCAATAGCCCGATGTGTAGACGCGCAGGTTCCGACCGCAACGCAAAATTATCTCCTCGCGCCAGTCGCCTATGATGTCGCCCTGGAAACAGGGATTATTCTTCGAATCGTTATTCATGTTGCAGCCCGAAGAGGTGAACAGCCTTCCCACACCAGGCTTTTCGACCTTTGCGTCCCTGGCTGTGCCGGGACTGTTCAGTACCTCCGAACAGAGGTCGCCGTCCCAATAGATGCGGAAGTTCAGGTCGCCCCAGTCAATGAAATCGTTGCCAATCAATTGGTCGCTGGTGCAACTGATCATACCCGACGACGATGAACGTCCCTGCGAACCCGGATAACTGTTACTGAAGTTTGCAACCAACGCACGACCGTCGTCGCCTCCGGCATCGTGTTTATAATAGACCTCAGACGTGGTGGCGTTACGGTAGTTGAAACCATAGTTGCCACGCGCCTCCTCCAGGCAGCCGAAGAACTCCAGTCCCTTGCGATAGGGGTCGAAGTCGCTCACGTGCTGGGCATCGCCGTGTCCGTAGCCCGTGGTGCTAAGTCCACGTCCGTTGTCGTCAATGACCATCGAGCCATAGACGATTTCGTCGCATCCGTCCTCATCGACATCGGCCACGATAAAGTTATGATAACCATTACCATACCAGGCGCTGCCACTCGAATTGCAGTTCCAGCGCCAACGCTCGCTCCACGTGTGGGAACCTACGTTCAGGTCCATCGCAATCATCTTGTGGCGCGTGTAGATGCCACGTGCCAGGAACAGACTGGCCTGGCGCCCATCGAGGAACGGCGCTCCCATGAAGTACTTCGACGAGCGATGACCGTAGTCGTCGCCCCAGGCGCTCTTCTCGCTCGTCTCGCCGCTTTCGAGGCGAGGAAGCGGGTAGTCGGTCACCTGATACTTCGCGCCTGTGCGCCCGTTCATATAAATAAGGTATTCCGCTCCTGTGTGGGTCCAGGCGTACTGGGCGTTGTCGTGCGAGTTCATCTTGTTGCGCGTATTCACGTTCATGTCGCCTACGGTCCACAGTTGCGTCTGTCCATCTGTGCCATAGACTATCATATTGTCAGCACCGCGCAGCACCACCTCGGCCTGTCCGTCGCCGTCCCAGTCGTAGGCAATAAGGTTCACCTCCGTCGAGTTCAGGCTGGCCATGTTCGGACCGCAGTCGATGCGCCACAACAGCGAGGCATCTCCCGACTGCCAATCGACATCGTAGGCATCGAAGACCACGAACTCGCGCGAGTTGATAGGATAAATGCCGTTGCCACCACCTCCGGCATCGGAGGTGTTCAGACGCTTGACGATGATTTCCATCTGTCCATCGCCGTCCAAATCGGCCACTTCGGCATCATTGGGTTCGTAATGGTCGGTCACATCGTTACCATCACGGTCGTATACATTGGCCAAAACTATATCCAGATAGCCCGTACTGCAACGCTCAACCAGTTTATAGACATATTGCGCCCAGGCTGTCACTGCCGTACAACGTTCCTGCTCTACGCCCCGTACAACGGGGGCCACAGCATACTGCGTTGTGCTATAGCCCCGATTATTGTCGGCGTAGCATGTTGCATCAAGGTTCGTTGCCACACGGGTGCCATCCTTATAGACGTTGTACTTGACATCATAGTATTCACCTGCCAGGCGCCTCCATGTTATCACATTTGTTGTGCTGTTGCCTGACGACCCCGTTGGGATGACCACCAGACCACGATCCAACTGGTCTGTAGGGCGCTGGGCCACAGCCAGGTTAAAAGCCGTATACAGAATACAAAATAAAAGACATCCAATCCGCTTCATGCTATTTATTCATTTTTAGTTTCGGGATTATTTTCCGTGCTTTCCTCAGCCTGCTCAGTTCCCTCTGCGTCCTCTGTCTTCCCGGCGTCCTCTGTGTCTTTGGTATCGCGCTGACGACGAGCAGAGGCGACGGGAGGTTCAGCCTTCCGTTTCTCCTTTTCCATCTTCTTGCGTGTCTTGGCGGCTTCCTTCGCAGCCTTCTCTTCCTCCTTCTTTGCCTGAGCGGCTTCTTTTGCAGTCTGTTTCTCCTCCTGCTTGGCCGTTTTCTTCTTCTCCTTCAACTGGTTTTCGTAGTACTTGTTACGCTGCTTCTGCAACCGCAGGGCCTCCTGATTGGACACACGGCGGTTCGGAGTCGCGGGAGCCGCTTTCTCATCAGTGCCGGTTGGCTTTTCATCCGTTTTTTTATCAGCCTTTTCTGCAGTCGCCTCCTCAGTCTTCTCGGTCTGCTTCTCAACTACGCTCCCATTTTCATCCCTTTTATCGGTTGCTTGCTTGGTTGCTTCGCCCTTGCTTTTGGTTTTCTTCTTAGCCTTAGCCTTATCCGCTTGCTTTTCAACAGGTTCGGGTACAGCCTCGTGGGCATAGACACTGGTGTAGGTGCGTTCCACGGGTTTGGGCGTAAACTCCTTGCCGCTCTTCTTGGCATCGCGGGCGCGCTGTTTGTTCTGCTGGATGGTGGCACGCGTTCGCTCCAACTCCGTTGTCAACCGGCGCAGTTCGCGCTCCTGATTGCGAAGCAGGTTGCGCGTCTCGCGTGTCTTAGCCTTCACGGCCTGGATATCGTCCTTGATGGACTGTACCACCTCTTCGTCCGTCTGCGCCTGCATGGGCAACAGGGCCAGAAGGAACACAATCAGTATGGATGTTCTTTTCATCATCTCCTTGTTATGTTTTCAGGCCTTGCGTATCTTGTTGCCCTCGACAAAGGCGTTGCCCACGATTTCACCGATACGGCGGTACTTCAGCGTGGCTTCGTCGAAGCAGATGAGATGCATCTTGTCGAAGTCCACACGGCCCTTCTCGTTCAGCACGCTCTCGTCGGCAGAGATGTTTACGACCTCTCCCACCACGCGCACCTCGCCCGTCGGCGTCTCGCGCTCCTCGCTCAGACGGCATTCCAGTGTCACGGGCAGTTGCTCGATAGCCGGAGCGTTCACCATCTCAGCCCGCATGGGAGTCAGTCCGCTCTTGGCCACCTTGTCGTGCACCTTCAAGCCCGAGACAATGCCCACGTAGTCGGCCTGCACCATAGTTTCCTCGGTGGCAAACATCACGGTGAAAGTCTTCGTGCGCCGCATATTCTCCAGGGTCTGGCGCTCGTGTCCCAGGTTCAGGGCCACATGCTTCTCGCTGCACTGCCCGCCCCAGGCCACGTTCATCAAGTTAGCCACTCCGTTTTCGTCGTACGTACCGACGAGCAGCACCGGTTGCGGTGCCGTAAACACGCCCTTGGTTCCTAAACTCTTTCGCATACTATTATATTCTATTCTTGTTTATTACTGATACAGCGACGCCCCTATTGTATCGAGTCGTATTCGCAGATGGCTTGCCGCCAAGCAGCGGGAAATGGTATCGACTGGTGCGTCGTCAGGTCGTAGAGCACCATCACGGAGAGGCATCGACACTTCACCTCCCGGGTGTCGGTGTCGATGATGTCCTGCTCCAGATGGAAACTCTTGTTCCCGATTTTCGTCGTACGGGTGCGTGCGGCAATGTGGTCGCCGGCCTTGATCTGAGCCACAAACTCAGCCTCGACCTTCACGACCACAATAGCCACCCGCTCCCAGTCTACGCCCTTACAGACCATCGCGAAGTAGTCGGTCTTGGCCGTATCGTAGAACTGGAAATATACCGTATTGTTCACGTGCCCGAACTTATCTACGTCGTTGAAACGTATCTGTATCGGCATCACGTGCCGGAAGCCTTCATTCATCTTTGCTCACTCTTCATTCCAAGCCCAGGCTTTTCTTGATGGCCTCCACCTTCTGCTTGGCCTCGGCAACGGCGCCGGGATAGCAGTCGGCACAACCTATCTGGCCCTTGACCTCGACGTAGAACTTAATCTTAGGCTCGGTGCCGCTGGGGCGGACGCTGACCTTCGTGCCGTCCTCGCAGAACCACTGGAGCACGTTCGAGGTGGCGGGCATGTCGAGTTTCGTCACGTTGCCCTCGCCGTCGGTGGCCGTCAGGGCCTGGAAGTCCTTGGTGCAGACAATCTTACTGCCGGCGATGTCCTTCGGAGCCTTGGCACCGCGGAAGTCGACCATCATCTGCTTGATTTCGTCGGCACCGGTCTTGCCGGGACGGACGACGTTGATGGTGTGCTCGTAACTGAAGCCATACTCCTTGTAGATGTCGATGAGGAGGTCGTAGAGCGTCTTGCCCTGGTCCTTGGCCCATGCGGCAATCTCGCAGATGAGGCAGATGCTGGCTGGGGCGTCCTTGTCGCGTACCTTGTCGTAGGGCAGGAAGCCGAAACTCTCCTCACCGCCGCCAATGTACTTCTGCTTGCCCTCGCTGATGGCACTCTCGCGGGCTATCCACTTGAAGCCGGTGTAGCAGTC
>JAFSXQ010000271.1 GCA_017444005.1 Bacteroidaceae bacterium
TCAGGTTCTGAACAGCCACAGCAGCCTCAGCAGCGGTGGTGGGAGCAGCAACGGTCGCTGCCAACTCTTCACCAAAGAGGGTCACGGTCTCAGCACGATATGCAGCGTATGCTTCGTAACTGGGAGCAGCGGCAATGAAAGCAGATAAGGCTGTATTAAGGGCACCTATTTTGGCAATGTAAGTAGCCTTGAGGTTGGAACCAGCGGGGGAATCTGCAATAGCAGCATTAAGAGTTGTCAACTCTGTACCTGTAACATCGGGATGAGCAGTCTTAGCATCGTTCGCGTCACTTACAAGTCCAGACCATTGCCCTTCATATACAGAATAGTCCACAGGGCCGTAGTACTTTAGGGTGAAGTCGCGGAAAATAGTCCACTTGTCGGTTGAAGTGTCCTGGTTGTTTATACCAATCTCTACATCCTGGGCGGACTCGATGATGAACCTTAGAGCGACCTTACCATTACCGTTGTCGAAATAGGTCTTGGCCTCTGCCATCGTGTTCACGACATCATTTGCAACACCAGGGATAGCAATCTCATCCTCGCCAGCATAGAACACGGTATTGAACGTTCCTGCGCGATGGAAGCCCGTCACGCCAAACTCCCATGTACCCGTATTTAGAGCCAAGGTCTGGTAGAACTTAAAGTTCTGCTGATAGAACTCACACTCTTCATTACTTACCTTACCCCAACTGTACGAATTATTTGGGGTACCTTCTATCGTCCAATATTCGGTGTTCTGCCGAACGGCGGCATTGTCAACCATCGCAGCAGTTACGTCAATGTATCCAGGATCTCCAGGGATTGAAACATTGGGAAGTTCCGCGAGCAGAGCGGCACGAAGGGTTGCGATAGCGGCATCAATAGCCGCTGTGGTCGTAGCAGCAGCGACCTCGCTGTCAGCGGTGGCCGTAGCCACATCTTCAGAAATAGCCAGTGCAGCGGTCTTGACGCTGTTATATCGTGCATAGTCAGCGATAATAGCAGCAGTAGCGTATGTGCTGACAGCCGTGTTAATAGCAGTAATAGCCGCAGAGTAGTCATCCTCATTGTCATACACCTTATTGTACTCTGTGATGACAGAGGCAATGTTGGCATAAACAGCAGCAGGTAACTGAGCCTCGTATGCCTCGGCAGCGGAAACTGCGTCAGCAAGGGCTGTAGCGAACTCTGTCAGGTCAAGCGGACCAAGATACTGAAGTTGGAAATTATCCCAAACGCACCATGTGTCAGTGCGAGTACCACGTACACCTGTAGTAGCCGTTGGGCACGGTAATGGTCTGACTGATTGTAAACGAAGCACACCAGGACTCAGCACAGCGGTTACTGGCATCGCCGCCTGCAAGATTGTGATTAGAGCTAGAAACTGTCCACCATGCAGACTTGACATACGAGTCAAAAGTTGCGTCTTCTATGAGAGCCGTAACATCAAGAGGATTTTCCTCTGTTGCATCTGCCATTGAAGTGATGAGAGCAGTGTTGTCGGTAGCCAACGAAAGAAGTTTCCACTTGGCATTGTCTGCCGTACCGTCTGTGCCTGAACCGACGATAGTACTCGAACCACCTTCTGCTGTCAGATAGGTACCGGAGCCACCACCGTGGTTATCAGCAGAGATGATGTTATAAATAGGGCCGTTGTCTGTATCAACCTGAGTGAACGTCCAAGTGGAGTTCTTGTTACGACTTTGGTCTGTGTACACAGTTCCATCAGTGAGATACTCCAGACCATACTTTGTAGTGTAGTCGGTGATGATGACATGCTTGTCACTCACAGAATAAAGACCGACGGACATTGCACCGCTCCGATCTGTTGTGATACTGGCCTGAGAACCCCAGCCATTACCCTTAGTAAAGTAAGCTTCAGTACCTACGTTGTAGAGCAGATATGTGCCCGACGCTACGGCACTTGCCGTCCAACTTTGGGCACTTGTCCCCAGCCCGACCATCGCGGCCACTGCCGCGAGAAGAAGTTTGATTTTTCTCATGTTTATAATGTTTTATAGGTTAATAATATGTCTTCGCTCGTCTCCTACTGTTGCCCTCTCGCGCGATACATATTATTATATACGCAGAAGGCGTAGAACTGTTGGCTCCACATCTCTGAAACGAGGTCCTGAGAAAACCCACCAAAAAAGATACAGATACACGACAGTTCACGCCATACAGCGTGAATCGTTGCAACCTCCTCTCTTGTTTTGGTTTGAAATTTCTCAGGTTTCGTTCCACAAGACAGAAGCACAACGCTTCATTTTCTATTTCAACATCACTTGGCCAGGCCACTCGCCCGACCTGAAAATGCCACAAAGTGCACTTCCACGCCGTAAAAGTAGGCATTTGTTTCGACATGACAAAACATTTGCCCACTTTTTTACATTTCACCTATCGATGTAGACAGTATTTGGAAAGAAATTATCAGAAATCGCCCAACAATTCCAATAAATAACTATTAGTCTAATTTCTGGATTAAATTATTCTAATTATTCTAATTTCTTTCGTTTACGCTCCGCTCGCGGAGCACTCGCAGGAATTCAGACTCCCCGAATTTCTTATAAGGCATCTATCTTATGCATTATATTGACTCTGCGGGAATCCCCCGAAGTCCCTGTCGCAAGGCATACTTCGGGGTTAGTGTTATTATATTTGCAAGTGAATCGGGCGCCCAGTTGAACGATGAAGGGAAGAATGCAAAAAAGGAGTTCCACGTGTGGAACTGATGAGTTCCACGCATGGAACTGGCGAGTTCCACGTGTGGAACTCATTTGGAATTCATGCAGAACTCACTTGGAACTCACGTGGAACTCGCCGGAAGGTTAAGGGACGGAATCAGTCGATCTGCGTCGGACTGAAGTTAAAGTCGTAGGATCAGCGGATGAAGAGCATCTCGCGGTACTTGGGCAAGGGCCAGAGTTCGTCGTCGACGATGAGTTCCAACTTGTCCACGTGATAGCGAATCTGCTCCAAGAGCGGGGCGACGGTGTCGTGATAGGCGACGGCGCGTTCGCTCTCGCTCCCGATGCGGTTGGCCACGCGACGGGCATCGATGAGGCGCTCGACGTTCTCGGTGATGAACGACGTGTGCTCCGATATCTGCTTGATGAGTTTCAGGTTGTTCTGGCTCACCTCGCGCGCCTCTTCGGCAGGGAATATCTCGCTCACGCGGTGGACGTTGTCGATGAGTTGACTCTGGTAGCGCGTGGCCACGGGGATGATGTGGTTGAGGCACAGGTCGCCGAAGATGCGGGCCTCGATCTGTATCTTCTTCGTGTACGTCTCCAACTTGATATCGGTGCGGGCCTCCAGTTCGGCCTCGGTGAGGACACCCGTCTTGCGGAACATCTCGATGCTCTCGGGGGCCAGGTACTGCAGGAACATCCTGGGGGCACTCTGCTCTACGTCCAGACCACGGCGCTTGGCCTCCTCTTTCCACTCCTCCGAGTAGCCGTTACCCTCGAAGTGGATGGGTTTGCAGGCCTTGATGTCCTCGCGCAGGACGTCGATGATGGCGTGGTACTTGGCCGTATGCTCCGTGCCCTCGTACTTCGCTGCTGTCTCGGCAATGCGGGCATCCACGCGGCGCTTGAAGTCGGCGAGAGCCTCGGCCACAGCGGCGTTCAGCACTATCATGGCAGCGGCACAGTTGGCCGACGAACCCACGGCACGGAACTCGAAGCGGTTGCCCGTGAAGGCGAAGGGCGACGTGCGGTTGCGGTCGGTGTTGTCGAGCAAGAGTTCGGGCACCTGCGGGATGTCGAGCGAGAGGGCTTGCTTGCCGCCTAGGTTGAAGAGTTGGTTGTCGTCGCTCTCCTCCAGGGCCGTCAGCAGGTCGGTGAGTTGCTTGCCCAGGAAGGATGAGATGATGGCCGGGGGTGCCTCGTTGGCGCCCAGGCGATGGGCATTGGTGGCCGAGATGATGCTGCCCTTTAGCAGACCGTTATGGCGGTAGACACCCATCAGCGTCTCCACGACGAAGGTGACGAAGCGGAGGTTGTCCATCGGCGTCTTGCCGGGAGCGTGGAGCAGTACGCCGGTGTTGGTGGAGAGGCTCCAGTTGCAGTGCTTACCACTGCCGTTGATGCCGGCAAAGGGTTTCTCGTGCAAGAGGCAACGGAAGCCGTGCTTGCGGGCCACGTCGCGCATCAAGGACATCATGAGCATATTGTGGTCGACGGCCAGGTTCGTCTCCTCGAAGATGGGAGCCAGTTCGAACTGGTTGGGAGCCACCTCGTTGTGACGCGTCTTGCAGGGGATGCCCAGTTCCAGGGCCTGTATCTCCAGGTCCTTCATGAAGGCGGCCACGCGGCGCGGGATGCTGCCGAAGTAGTGGTCGTCCATCTGCTGGTTCTTGGCCGAGTCGTGGCCCATCAGGGTGCGACCCGTCATGAGCAGGTCGGGGCGTGCGGCGTACAATCCCTCGTCCACGAGGAAGTACTCCTGCTCCCATCCGAGGTTCGAGACGACCTTCGTCACGTCGTCGTAGAAGTAACTGGCCACATCGACGGCAGCCTCGTTGACCGCCTTCAGGGCCTTCTTCAAGGGAGCCTTGTAGTCGAGGGCCTCGCCCGTGTAGGAGATGAAGACGGTGGGAATCATCAGCGTGTCGCCGATGACGAAGACGGGACTGGCGGGGTCCCAGGCCGAATAGCCACGGGCCTCGAAGGTGGAGCGTATGCCGCCCGAGGGGAACGAACTGGCGTCGGGCTCCTGCTGCACGAGGGCCTTGCCGGTGAACTCCTCCACCATGCCGCCCTTCCAGTCGTGCTCCACGAATCCGTCGTGCTTCTCGGCTGTGCCTTCGGTCAGCGGCTGGAACCAGTGGGTGCAATGCGTCGCTCCCAGTTCCATGGCCCAGCGCTTCATGCCCTCGGCCACGGCGTCGGCCGTCTGCAGGTCCAGCGTGGTGCCGTTGTCCATCACGTCGCACATCTTCTCATATACTTTCGATGGCAGGTACTTGAACATCTTCTGACGGTTGAAGACGTACTTAGCAAAAAACTCACTCGGGCGCTCGTCCCTGTTGGGAATCTCCAGAGGCTTCTTCTTGAAGGCCTCGCCCACTACTTGGAATCTCAGTGTTGATGACATAATACCTATTTGATTAATTAAGAGTTAAGGATTAAGAATTAAGAGCCAGGCGCTGCATGGCTTGCAGGCAATCGGCGCGGTCGCCGAAGGCGGTCAGGCGCAGGTAGCCCTCGCCACAACGGCCGAAGCCGACGCCGGGCGTACCGACGATGTGCGGCCCCTGCAGCAGGGCATCGAAGAACTGCCACGACGACAGTCCCCGGGGCGTCTGCACCCACAGGTAGGGAGCGTTCCGGCCACCGCAGACCTGGAAGCCGAGGTCGCGGAGCGATGTGCGCATGATGTCGGCGTTGGTCAGGTAGTAATCAATCGTCGCCTCCACCTGCTTGCGGCCCTCGGGCGAGTAGATGGCCTCGGCAGCACGCTGCTGGATGTAACTGGTGCCATTGAACTTGGTGCACTGCCGACGGTTCCACAGGGCGTTCAGCCCGACCCGTTCGCCCGTTGAGGTGCGGGCCTCCAGTTCGCGAGGTACGATGGTGTAGCCGCAACGCACGCCGGTGAAGCCCGCCGTCTTCGAATAACTGCGGAACTCGATGGCGCATCGCTTGGCCCCGGGCACCTCGTAGATGCTGTGCGGAACGTCCGCGTCGCGGATGTAGGCCTCGTAGGCCGCATCGTAGAGGATGAGTGCATCGTTGGCCAGGGCATATTCCACCCACCGGGTCAGTTCCTGGCGGGAGATGGTCGTGCCCGTGGGGTTGTTCGGGTAGCACAGATAGATGATGTCGACGGGCTGTCCGGGCAGGTCGGGCACGAAGTCGTTATCGGCCGTACAGGGCAACGATACCACCTCGCGACCGGCCATAATGTTCGCATCCATGTAGACGGGATAGATGGGGTCCGTCATGCACACGAGGTTGTCGCGGCCCAGGATGTCGCCGATGTTGCCCGTGTCGCTCTTGGCACCGTCGTTGATGAACACCTCGTCCAGTTCCAGACGTACGCCCAACGGGGCGTAGTCGTGCTCGACGATGGCGCGGCGCAGAAACTCGTATCCGTGCTCGGGGCCGTAGCCCCGGAACGTCTCCTTCCGGGCCATCTCGTCCACTGCCCGGTGCATGGCCTCCACGACGGCCGGGCACAGGGGCTGTGTGACATCGCCGATGCCCAGGCGGATGATGTCGGCCTCGGGGTGCCGGGCCTGGTAGGTCTGCACCCGGCGGGCTACCTCCGTGAAGAGGTAGTTCTGCGAGAGGCGGAGGAAATTATCGTTGATGTGGGTCATTTTCGTTGTTTCGTTATGTCGTTATTGTCCCCTCGAAGACGGTGGCGGCGGGGCCGGTCATCAGGATGTGGTCGTCGCGGTTCCAGGCGATGGAGAGCATGCCGCCGTCCATCTCCACCCGGCTCGTCCGGCCCGTGCGGCCACTGAAGGCGGCGGCCACCGCCGTGGCGCAGGCGCCGGTGCCGCAGGCCAGTGTGATGCCGCTGCCCCGCTCCCACACCCTCATGCGGATGCTGCCATCGGGGCGTACGGTGGCGAACTCGATGTTGCAACGCTCGCCCGGCACGGCCTCGTACTCCAGCCGACGGCCCTCGGAGGTCAGGTCGACCTGCATCACATCGTCCACGAAGACGACGACGTGCGGGTTGCCCATCGAGACGAAGATGCCTGCGGCGGAGCGCCCCTCCCCCACCGTCGGCATGCCCATGTCCACGGTGGCGGCGTCCACCCGTCCGTCGGCGACGTGCAGGTCGATGTACTTGATGCCGCTCAGCGTATCGATGGCCAGGTGCGTCTTGCGGGTCAGCCGGTGGTCGTAGACATACTTGCCCACGCAGCGGATGCCGTTGCCGCACATGCGGGCCTCGGAGCCGTCGTTGTTGAAGATGCGCATCCGGAAGTCGGTCTGTTCCGTATCGGTGCGGTCGATCAGTATCAGCCCGTCGCTGCCTATGCCCACGTGCTGGCGGCTCCACTCCCGGCTCATGCGGGCGGGGTCGGCGATGGGGTTGTCGGGCAGGTAGACGTAGATGTAGTCGTTGCCCGCTCCATGCATCTTGGTGAAATGTACGAGATTTGCCATATCGCTATTCCAATTCTTCGTTTAATACGCCTGTTCGTGTACGCCGGCAACGGCCCGTCCGCTGGGGTCGTTCATCTCGCGCCATGCGGCATCCCACTGCAGGGCCGTGGCCGTGCTACAAGCCACGGATGCCTCCTGGTTGACGCAACGTGCGGCGGACTCGCTGGGGAAGTGTTCCTCGAAGATGCTACGGTAGAGGTACTCCTCCTTGCATAGGGGCGGGTTCACAGGGAAGCGTTCCCGGGCATGGGCCATCTGGTAGTCGCTGACCCGAGTGGACGCATACTCCTTCAGCGTATCTATCCAGTTATAGCCCACGCCATCTGAGAACTGTTCCTTCTGACGCCAGGCAATGCTCTGGGGCAACATATCGGCAAAGGCCTCGCGCACGACGCGCTTCTCGATGGCCTGTCCCGGGCACATCTTGGAGGCAGGGTTCAGGCGCATGGCGATGTCGAGAAACTCCTTGTCGAGGAAAGGCACGCGGCCCTCCACGCCCCAGGCTGCCAGCGACTTGTTGGCACGCAGGCAGTCGTACCAGTGCAGTTTCAGTAACTTCCGCACCGTCTCCTCGTGGAAGTCGCGGGCCGAAGGCGCCTTGTGGAAGTAGAGGTAACCGCCGAACAACTCGTCGGCGCCCTCGCCCGAGAGCACCATCTTTATGCCCATCGACTTGATGACGCGCGCCAGCAGGTACATCGGGGTGGAGGCGCGTACGGTGGTGACGTCGTAGGTCTCGGTGTAGTAGATGACGTCGCTCAGGGCATCCAGCCCCTCCTGCAGGGTATAGTGAATCTCGTGGTGTACGGTGCCGATGTGGCTGGCCACCTCGCGCGCCTTCAGCAGGTCCGGGGCCCCCTCCAGCCCGATGGCGAAGGAGTGGAGTTGCGGCCACCAGGCATCGTGCTGGCTATCGGTCTCGATGCGCTTGGCGGCATACTTCTTGGCTATGGCCGAGACGACGCTGCTGTCCAGTCCGCCGGACAGGAGCACACCGTAGGGGACGTCGCACATCAACTGCCGGCGGACGGCCTCCTGCAGGCCTACGCGCAGGGCATCGATGTCGGTAGGGTTGCCGGCGACGGCGTCGTAGTCCATCCAATCGCGCTCCCACCAGCGATGCATCTCGGCCTCGCGGCTGTGATAGTAGTGACCGGGCAGGAAGGGGCGGTAGTGGCTGCACTGCCCTTCGAGGGCCTTCAACTCGCTGGCCACGCACAGGGTGCCGTCGGTATGGCGGCCGATGTACAGGGGGATGACACCGATGGGGTCGCGGGCTATCAGGTACTCGTCGCGTACCGCATCGTAGAGGGCAAAGGCATAGATGCCGTTGAGTTGCTCCAGCATCCACGTCCAGTCGCCGTCGTGGTGGCGCAGGGTCTCCTCGTAGAGGGCCAGTATGACCTCGCAGTCGCTGCCCGTCAGGAAGGGGTAGTCGGGCATGCGCTGCCGCAGGTCGCGGTGGTTGTAAATCTCGCCGTTCACGGACAGGACGCGTGTGCCGTCCTTCGAAAAGAGGGGCTGGCGTCCGCTCTGCGGGTCGACGATGGAGAGGCGTTCGTGCGCCAGTATGGCCGTCGGGCCGCAGTAGATGCATCCAGTCGGGGCCGCGATGGCGTATCTTCTTCGACATGTTCAGGGCCTTCTTCCGCAGCATTTCCGTCGGTTGCCCTATATTGAATATACCTACTATTCCACACATGATGACATTTACCGTTTTATTATTTAACCATTTAATCGTTGGGGATGCACGCCCGGATGAAACTCATGAAGAGGGGATGGGGATGGAGCACCGTGGAGGAGTACTCGGGATGGAACTGGGTGCCGATGTACCAGCGATGGGCGGGCAGTTCCACGATTTCCACCAGTTGCGCCCCCGGGTTCACGCCCACGCACTGCATGCCAGCCTGCTCGAAGTCGGTGAGGTAGCGGTTGTTGAACTCGTAGCGATGGCGGTGGCGTTCGCGCGTCTGTCCGGCTCCGTAGGCCTGTGCCGTGCGGCTCCCCTGGCGCAGGATGCAGTCGTAGGCCCCCAGGCGCATGGTGCCGCCCATCTGGGTCACGGCCTTCTGTTCCTCCATCAGGTCGATGACGTTGTGGGGCGTCTCGGCGTCCATCTCGCGGCTGTTGGCATCGGCCAGGCCCAGGACATTGCGGGCGAACTCTATGACCATCATCTGCATGCCCAGGCAGATGCCGAAGGTGGGCACGTCGTGGGTGCGGCCATAGTGCGCCGCCACGATCTTGCCCTCGATGCCGCGCTGCCCGAAGCCCGGGCATACGACGATGCCGTGCATGCCGCCCAGCAGGTCGGCCACGTTGTCCGGGGTGATGAGTTCGCTGTTGACGTAATGTGTGCGCACCTTATAATTATTATAGGTACCCGCGTGCGCGAGGCTTTCGAGTATGCTCTTGTAGGCATCTTGCAGGTCGTACTTGCCCACGAGGGCTATGTCCACCGTACGGGAGGCACGGCGCCGGCGGTCGAGGAAGTCGCGCCAGGGCCCCAGTTCGGGCATGGGGCCGACGGGCAGTCCCATCTTCCTCAGGATGGTGGCGTCGAGGCCCTGTCGCTGCATGTTCAGGGGCACCTCGTATATGCTGGGCAGGTCCTGGCTCTGAACGACGGCCTGCACGTCGACGTTGCAGAAGTGGGCCACCTTGCTGCGCAGTTCGTCGCCGAGGTCGTGCTCCGTGCGCAGGACGAGCACCTCGGGCTGTATGCCCAGGCCCTGCAACTGCTTGACGCTGGTCTGCGTGGGTTTCGTCTTCAACTCGCCGGCGGCGGCCAGGTAGGGCACGTAGGTGAGGTGGACGTTCAGGGCGCGTCCGGGGCCCAACTCCCAGCGCAACTGGCGTATGGCCTCCAGGAAGGGCTGGCTCTCGATGTCGCCTATCGTGCCGCCTATCTCGGTGATGACGAAGTCGAGTTCCGACTTTGTGGCGTTGAGCAGGATGCGACGCTTGATTTCGTCCGTGATGTGCGGCACCACTTGAATGGTCTTTCCCAGGTAGTCGCCCCGCCGCTCGCGCTCGATGACGCTGAGGTAGATGCGCCCCGTCGTGACGCTGTTGTCGCGCGTCGTCTCTATTCCGGTGAAGCGCTCGTAGTGTCCCAGGTCGAGGTCCGTCTCCATGCCGTCGGCGGTGACGTAGCATTCGCCGTGCTCGTAGGGGTTGAGCGTGCCGGGGTCGATGTTGATGTAGGGGTCGAACTTCTGGATGGTGATGCGGTAGCCCCGGGCCTGCAAGAGTTTGCCCAGCGAGGCAGAGATGATGCCCTTGCCCAGCGACGAGGCCACGCCTCCCGTAATGAAGATATACTTGGTTTCCATGTTTCTTGTCTTATCGTTATATCCTTGTTCCGTCGTCCTTACTAACCTTGCCCGCTAAAGGTTACTAACCTTGAGCCCGAAAGGTTACTAAGGTTGAGGCCTTAAGGTTACTAACCTTTGGCCCGTAAGGTTACTAACCTTGCCGGTGCAGCCTTACGTAGTTGTCCACCCGATGCGCCGCCTGCAGGCCGCTGGCTATGGCGCGAACCACCAGCGAGGCCCCCGACGCAGCGTCGCCGGCCAGGAAGACATTGTCGGGCAGCGCCGGGTGCTGGGGCTTCAGGAAACCCAGGGCCAGCAGCACCATGTCTGCCTCGATGACCTCCACACGGCCCGTGCCCCGCATCACGGGGCGCCCGCCTTCGGGGTTGGGCAGCCACTCCACTTCCTCCACCTCTACGCCCGTCAGCCGACCGTCCTTGCCCAGGAAGCGCCGGGTGTTCAGCAGCCATCGGCGCTCGCAGCCCTCCTCGTGGCTGCTGGTCGTCTTCAGCACCACGGGCCACTGCGGCCAGGGTGTGGCGGGATTGTCGCCGACGGGCGGCTGCGGCATTATCTCTATCTGCACGACGCTCTTACAGCCCTGCCGGTGGGCAGTGCCTACGCAGTCCGAGCCCGTGTCGCCGCCGCCGATGACCAGCACCTTGCAGCCCCGGGCCGTCACCCGCTCTTCCTTGGCGAACTGCTGCCCGGCCAGCACGCGGTTTTGCTGGCTGAGAAGTTCCAGGGCCAGGTGCACCCCACGGAGTTCGCGCCCGGGCACCTGGAGGTCGCGTGCCTGCGGTGTTCCCGTGGCCACGACGTAGGCATCGAAGGGGCGGGGTTCCTGGCCTTCTAGACTATCTAGATTGTCTAGATTATCTAGCCGTTCTAGGTTTACGTCCACGCCGTAGCGGAACTCGATGCCCTCCTGCTCCATCAGCCGTATGCGGCGGTCGATGAGTTGCTTCTGCAACTTGAAGTTGGGTATGCCGTAGCGCAGCAGGCCTCCGGCGGCCTCGTTGCGTTCCACCACCGTCACGCTGTAGCCCATGCGGTTCAACTGATGGGCAGCCGCCAGGCCCGCAGGCCCGGCCCCGACGACGGCCACGCGCCGTCCGTTGCGGTGCAGGGGCGGCTGGGGAGCGACGAAGCCCTCCTGCCATGCGCGCTCCGAGATGGCGGCCTCGTCCTCGCGGTTCGTGGTGGGTTCGTGGTCGGTGAGGTAGAGGACGCAACTCTTCTCGCACAGGGCCGGGCAGATGCGGCCGGTGAATTCGGGGAAGGGGTTCGTACTGCTCAGTATGCGATAGGCCCGTTCCCAGTCGCCACGGTACAGGGCGTCGTTCCACTCGGGGCACTTGTTTCCGAGCGGACAGGCCCAGTGGCAGAAGGGCACGCCGCAGTCCATGCAACGGCTGGCCTGCTCCTGTCGGTCGCGGGTGTTCAGGGTCTGCTCCACCTCAGAAAAGTCGTGTATGCGCTCACCTATGGGCCGATAGCCGGCCTCCTTGCGGTGTATCGTCAAAAATGCTCTTGGATTTCCCATAACGTCAATTCATAATTCGTAATGCATAATTCATAATAAAGGCTACGCCACCGATGCTTAATAGTCGCGTGCGATGTCGGCATTCTTCTGCTGCATCTTCCGCATCTGTTCCTCCTGCTGGACGCGCTTGTACTCGATGGGCACCACCTGGATGAACTGCTCCACGTAGTGGTTCCAGTCGTCGAGCATCGTACGGGCCAGGGGGCTGCCGGTGTAGAGCCAGTGCTGGCGTATCAGTTCGTGCAGTTCCTTGCGATAGCCCGATTCCTCCACGAGCGACAGTTCCACCATGTCCATGTTGCAGTAGTAGTCGAAGTTGCCCTGCCGGTCCCACACGTAGGCCACGCCGCCCGACATGCCGGCGGCAAAGTTGCGGCCCGTCTCGCCCAGCACCACGACGCGACCGCCCGTCATGTACTCGCAACAGTGGTCGCCCGCGCCCTCGATGACGGCCGTGGCTCCCGAGTTGCGCACGGCAAAGCGCTCGCCCACGCGGCCGTTCACATACATCTCGCCCTGCGTGGCTCCGTAGAGGCCGGTGTTGCCGGCTATGATGTTGTCGGCGGCCACGAAGTCGGCATGGCTGCGCACGGGCGGCAGGATGCTGATGCGGCCTCCCGAGAGGCCCTTGCCGAAATAGTCGTTGGCTTCGCCCTCAAGTTTCAGGTTTACGCCCCGCGTCAGGAAGGCGCCGAACGACTGACCGGCCGCACCCTTGAAGCGGATGTTTATGGTGCCGTCGGGCAGGCCCTGCTCGCCATAGCGGTGGGCTATCTCGCCGCTGAGCATGGTGCCCACGGCGCGGTCGGTGTTCTTGATGGCATACTCCAGGTTCACCTCGCGCCCGGTCTCCAGGGCTGCCCGCGCATCCTCCAGTATCGCATGGTCCTTCACCTCCGGCACACGGGCGTAGGGGCGGTGGTCCCAGTGCAGGTCGCTGCCTCGGCTGGGATGCAGCAGTCGGGCGAAGTCGAGCGTAGCCATCTTGCTCCCTGCCGCCTGCGGTTTCATCTCCAGGAGGTCGACACGGCCCACAATCTCGTCGAGCGTGCGGGCGCCCATCTCGGCCAGCAGTTCGCGAACCTCCTGGGCCAGGAAGGTGAAGTAGTTGACCACGTACTCGTAGCGGCCGCGGAACTTGCGCCGGAGTTCGGGGTTCTGCGTGGCCACGCCCACGGGGCAGGTGTTCGTGTTGCACTTGCGCATCATCACACAGCCCAGGACGATGAGCGGCAACGTGCCGAAGGCGAACTCGTCGGCTCCGAGCAGTGCCATCGTGACGACGTCGCGACCGGTCTTCAACTGCCCGTCGGTCTGCAGGCGAACCTGCTGGCGCAGGCCGTTGAGGGCCAGGGTCTGCTGCGTCTCGCTCAGGCCTATCTCGGGGCTGATGCCGGCGAAGCGCATGCTGCTGGCCGGGGACGCGCCCGTCCCACCCTCGGCCCCCGAGATGACGATGAGGTCGGCATTGGCCTTCGCCACCCCGGCGGCAATGGTGCCGACGCCGCTCTCTGCCACCAGTTTGACGCTGACGGCGGCCCGCGGGTTCACGTTCTTCAGGTCGAAGATGAGTTGGGCCAGGTCCTCGATGCTATAGATGTCGTGGTGAGGCGGCGGGGAGATGAGGCTGATGCCCGGTATGCTGTGGCGCGTGCGGGCTATAACCTCGTCGACCTTGAAACCGGGCAACTGGCCGCCCTCGCCGGGCTTTGCGCCCTGCGCCACCTTTATCTGTATCTCCTCGGCATTGGCCAGGTACTCGGCCGTCACGCCGAAGCGGCCCGAGGCCACCTGCTTGGTCTTCGAGTTCAGGCTTATACCGTCCACCTCGGCATGGTAGCGGGCATTGTCCTCGCCCCCCTCGCCGGTGTTGGACCGGGCGCCCAGTTTGTTCATGGCCAGGGCCAGCGCCTCGTGGGCCTCGATGCTGATGGCTCCGAACGACATGGCCCCGGTGACGAAGTGGCGGACGATGCTTTCCACGGGCTCCACCTCATCGATGGCGAGGGGCTGGGCGGCCTTGCGTATCTGGAAACAGTCGCGCACGAAGATGGGCGTCTCCTTATTGTCTACCAGGCTCGTGAACTCCTTGAACTTCTTGTACGAGCCTAACCTTGTGGCCAGTTGCAGCGTGCTGATGGTCTCGGGGTTCCAGGCGTGCCGGATGCCGTCCTTGCGGAAGTTGTACTGGCCATTGTTGGGCAGGAAGTCGGGCACCTGCTCGGAGCCGAAGCCCAAGGCATGCAGGGCCACGGCGTCCTGGGCGATGTGGCGGAGACCGATGCCGCCGATGCTGCTGGTCTCTGTCCCGAAGTATTTGCGCAGAAGGGCCTCGCTGAGGCCGATGCTCTCGAATATCTTGGCGCCGCGATACGAGCGGATGGTGGAGATGCCCATCTTGGACATAATCTTGAACAGCCCCTTGCATACGGCCTTGATGTAGTTGCGTTCGGCCGTCTCATAGTTCTCCTGTACCTGGCCACGCCGCACGAGGTCGTCGAGCACGGCAAAGGTCATGTAGGGGCAGATGGCGCTGGCTCCGTAGCCCAGCAACAGGGCGGCGTGCATCACTTCGCGTATCTCTCCGCTCTCCACGATGAGGGCCGTCTGCACACGCTTCCCCACGCTTATCAGATGATGGTGCACGGCACTCACGGCCAGGAGCGAGGGGATGGCGGCACGGTGGGCGTCGATGTCGCGGTCGGTCAATATGATGTAACTGATGCCGTTGTCGACGCTTTCCTCGGCCCGCTGGCACAACTGTTCCAGGGCACTGCGCAGGCCGCTCTCGCCCTTGTCGCGGTCGAAGAGGATGGGCAACTTCACGGTGTTGAAGCCCTTGTAGCGGATGTTGCAGAGGATGTCCAACTGGGTGTTGTTCAGTACCGGGTGGGGCAGGCGCACCATCTTGCAGTTGCTCTCGTCGGGGGTCAGTATGCCCGTACCCACCGAACCGATGTATTCTGTCAGGCTCATGACCAGTTCCTCGCGGATGGGGTCGATAGCAGGATTGGTGACCTGTGCAAACTGCTGCCGGAAGTAGTTGAAGAAGATTTGGGGCCGCTGGCTCAGTACGGCCAGGGGCGTGTCGTTGCCCATAGCGGCAACAGGCTCGGCACCATTGACGCACATCGGCACGATGGTCTTCTCGATGTCCTCCTGCCCGAAGCCGAAGGTGAGCAGGCGACGCGCGTAGTCGTCCACGTCGTTCCGGACGTGGCGCCCGCTCTTCAACTTCTCCAACTGGATGCGGTTGGTGTGCAGCCACTCGCGATACGGGTGGGCCTTCGCCAGTTGCTCCTTCAGTTCACCATCGTAGTAGATGCGCCCTTCCTCCGTATCGATGAGCAGTATCTTCCCCGGTTGCAGGCGGCCCTTCTGGGCTATCTCGTTGGGCTCGAAGTCGATGACTCCGACCTCCGAGGCCACCACCATCATGCCTTTCGTGGTGATGGTGTAGCGGCTGGGGCGCAGGCCATTGCGGTCGAGCATACCGCCGGCATAGCGCCCGTCGCTGAAGAGCAGGGCGGCCGGTCCGTCCCAGGGTTCCATCAAGATGGAGTGATATTCGTAGAAGGCCTTCAGGTCGTCGCTGATGGGGTTCTTGTCGTTGAACGACTCGGGCACCAGCACGGCCATAGCCTGTGGCAACGACAATCCGCTCATGACGAAGAATTCAAAGACGTTGTCCAGCGAGGCGGAATCGCTCATGCCCGGCTGCACGATGGGGCTGATGTCGCGGATGTTGCCCAGTGCCTCGCTATCGAGGACGCTCTCGCGGGCCTTCATCCACGAACGGTTGCCCCGGATGGTGTTGATCTCACCGTTATGGGCCAACATGCGGAAAGGTTGCGCCAACGACCACGTGGGGAAGGTGTTGGTGGAGAAGCGCGAATGCACCAGTGCCAGACCCGAGGTGAAGTACTTGTTGCTGAGGTCGGTGAAGTATTCGCGCACCTGCATGCTCGAGAGCATACCTTTATATATAATATTCTTGCTGCTCAGGCTCACGATGTAGAAGTCGGGATCGTCCACCCTTCGCTCGATACGCTTACGGATGAGGTAGAGGATGCGGTCGAGTTGCGGCTGGCGTTCCTCCGTGATGCCGGTCACGAACAGTTGCTTGATGTCGGGCTCCACCGAGCGGGCACTCTCGCCCAGGCAGTCGGGGTTCGTCGGCACCGTCCTCAGGTGCATCAGCGTCAGTCCCTCGCGCTCTATCTCCTCGATGACGATGGACAGGATGTCCTGCTGCCGCGCGGCATCCTTCGGCAGGAACACGAGTCCCGTGCCATAATGCCCCTTTTCGGGTACGGGAATGCCTTGCAACAGGATGAACTCGTGCGGAATCTGCAGCATGATGCCCGCACCGTCGCCCGTCTTCCCGTCGGCGCCCTCGGCCCCGCGGTGGCGCATGTTCTCCAGCACGGTTAGCGCCGCATCCACCAGTTCGTGACTTTTTCCGCCGTGTATGTTCACCAGCATGCCCACTCCACAGGCGTCGTGTTCGTTCTCGGGGTTATAGAGTCCCACACAGCGTTCGCTGCCGCTTGTCGCAATATGCTTACTTTTTCTTGCCATAATCGATATTTTACTTTCTTTTTGTCGATGCAAAATTATATATTAATTGCAATATGACAAAGAAAACGACGAAATATTTTACAAAAAGCTACGATATTTCTTGATTTATGTCAAATAATGACGTATGAATCCCTCGTATAAGCCAAAGGCATGAAGCAAATGGTAACACGCGATTTTGCATTCCATACCATACAATTTTCCGTGTTAACGTCAATTTTCGCTTCAAATACTTGTTTATGCGCGCGACTTTAATTAATTTTGCCGCGACTTTGTGTGTAAACTGCACCCGACAAGGTGTATGGGGGCACGGGCGGATGCCGGTGGGCATCGTCTTCCTGAGAAGGGTGGAGTCGTGCAAACGGATTAACGGACGATAGGCGTTATGCTCGTTCTTGTTGATTGAAACGTGAGAAATTTCAAATTGAAGACAGGAAAGCATAGTGTACTTCGCCTGCGCGATAGCGTAGGTCTGCAGTATTACTATATCTTTCTTCAAGGGTAATTCTCACGACCTCAATCAAAAGATGTAGGACATACGCAGTCTTACGCTTTTTTGTGCGCATACAGGTGGAGTACTAACTTTAACTAACTATTTATAAACTAACTAAAATGAAAAGAAAACTACTTTTCGCGATGCTATGCATCGTAAGTGTCCTCGGATTGAGGGCACAAACAGATGTGACGAGTACGTACATCACGAACCCGTCGTTTGAATTAGGAAAGACAGGTGAGGCATTCACTTCTGCTGAATCAGGTGCTTTTGATGCTCCTTATTCATGGACAACGGATGCAAACTTCCCGTCTAGTGGCACACGCAATTTTGGCATTTTTCAGAATGACGGAAAGACACCCTCTAATTTCGGAAAAGCCGTTGAGCCTGCTAATGGGACTTATTATTACTTGGGCCGCAACTCATGGGCTTCTTCTCTCAACACCGCATTAACCCAGACTTCAAAGGCAGCACTTCCCGCAGGTATTTATGTGTTGGATATCGCATATAAGTTAGGAACTAATACCAGCAATGGGGCGACAAATGGTACGCTCAAACTGGGAGTGAAAAAAAGTGGAACGTCACTTGGAGAAGTAAACTCGGAGAAGGCTGTAAGTGCAAACGGTACTTATTTTAACACAGCATCGTGGTCGAGAATGGCGGTTCCATTTACAGTGGACAGCGAAAGTTCTGTTGATTTTATTATCACGTTCAATTTTAATCCAAGTGTGGCAAATACTCCTCAAGAGGCCATTATTATTGATGACGTTCGTCTTTATGACCTTGGTACAGCATCGGCCAATAACGGCGTTGATGTCTCTGGTTTCGTAATGAACAACAATTTCAATGCTTCAACAGAAGGCTGGACTTCTACCACAGGTGCCTCTTCCAACAAACTGGCAAGCAATAAGAGTGGGGCCATTACGGGCAACTTCTACGAAAACTGGAAAAATGCACCTTATACGGGCAAGATATCACAAACTCTTACCGGCATTCCTAATGGCGTCTACAAACTGACCGCTGCATCGTTCTTCAATCAGGCAAGCACCTACGCAGACCACGTGAAGGTGTTTGCAAATGATGATGCAGAATTCGTTACAGCCCAAGAAACCCCGGAATTTTATAGCGTCTTCACAAAAGTGACAGACAATTCTTTAGAAATCGGTGTCAACAAGGTTTCATCTGAGGGTGAGAGTGGCGACAACTGGATTGGCATTGACAATGTTTCGCTGGAATATTACGGAAATGATGCTACCGTGGCAGAGGTGAAATTGGCAAGTTTTGTCGCTGCCTACAATACAGCACTTGACAGAGCCAAGGCATTCAATGAGGCCGGCATGTTTGCTTCCGATTGGAGCGCACTCCAAAGTGCCATCAGCGCCAATACACTTGATTTGAACGATAGCGACTTGACAGAAAGTGACCTAACTACAGCCACCTCGGCCTTGGAAACTGCCAGCGATGCAGCAGACATTGCTGTGGCACAGAAAACAACATATGACACGGCTGTCAGTGCAATTGGTGGTAGTACAAATGTTGATTTGACAAGTCTTTTGACCAATCCAAGTTTCGAGACAAACAATTTGACGGGTTGGACAAATACCAATGCTGAGACGCAGACAAATAAGTCATTTGATAATGTACAGGGTAACATTTATGCCCAACGATGGCACTTTAATGGAAATGTTGACCTCAACCAGACGATTGTAGCCTTGCCTGCAGGTTATTATCAGGTGAGTGCTTATTCTTATTTCAGTGAGACTGGTGCTAGAGTCTATGCTAACAGCACAGAGGTTGCAGTTACGACCTCCGGCAAGTATTCTGTAGTTGTAGAGATTACAGATAAGGGTAGCATTAATTTGGGAGCAGGATGCACTTCGACATCTACCAGTTGGTGGTGCGTCGATGACTTCAAACTGACTTATTTGGCATCAAGCCTTGCTGAACTGCCTTATACACTCGCAACAGGTAAATTAGGCACGGACAAGTTGGCTGCACAAGCAACTGCAGAAGAGGCATTTACAGATAATCCCACGCTGGACACCTATAATGCTCTCTTGGAGGCCATCAATGCCGCCGAAGCTTCAAAGGCTAACTACACCGCCTTGAAGACTGCTATTGACAAGGCTGAAGCCGTAAAGGAAGCAAACAACTTCGTAACTGCCGATGCCACTACTGCATTTACTAACGAAATTACTACAGCATCAAATGCTTGGACAAATGTAACTTATACTGATGCACAGGCAACGAATGAGGCTGCAACTTTGGGTTCGACAGTTAGTGGTTGGCACGCCATAGCCAATGAAGGTGCTGCCGGTGCCTATATTGCCAGTGCTTGGGGTAAGACCAGCGAAAATTGGTGGGATGCTCCCTATATCAACACTTGGTCAACAGAAGGTGACAATGATGGTACAGGCTTCTCTGTTCCCTTCTTTGAGTATTTTGCCAATGCCGATCAGAACCTCCCCGCAAATACTATGACTGCTACACTGACAGGTTTGGAGAATGGTCGTTATCAAGTTGAAATCTGGGCACGCGTACAGCGCAGAAGCGATGCAGACTTCAATGGCGACAATTCCATGATTACAATGAACGTAAACGGCGGCGAAGCTGTCAGCATCATGAATGGTTCAACAACCGTTGGTACTGGTGGTTCAACGATGCGTCTTGGTCGCTTTACCGCAGAGGGCGAGGTTACTGATGGAACATTGACCCTCTCTATCGATGTTAAACTCGGTGCCAATGTTCACTGGCTCAGTTGGCGTGATGTGAAGTATACAAAGTTGAATGAGGCCAACATGACGATTGCTGCCGGTAAGTATGGTACATTCGTTGCTCCCTTCGATGTTACTATTCCTGACGGCGTAACTGCCGAGAAAGTAACGGGTGTCAGCAGCAGTACGCTGGTTACCGAGGAAGTGACAACGACTATTCCTGCTAATACTCCTGTTCTCGTGTCGAGTGAAGCCGCTGTGAATACGACATTCTATGGCAAGGGTGATGCTGTGGGTACAGTTAAGCCTGACGGTCAGTTGTTAACAGGTGTATATGAGGCCGTGGAGATACCTGCTGGTAGTTATGTTCTGCAGACGCAGGATGGTGTTCAGGCATTCTATAAGTTGGACGCAAATGCTACGGCAAATACGGTGAATCGTGCATACCTGACCGTTCCTGCTAGTCCTGTCAAGGCCTTCTTCTTCAACAGCGATGATGCAGATGCCATCAAGAGCATCGAGGCAACGGATGCGGAGAATACTGTTATTTACAACCTGGCAGGTGAGCGTGTTAGCAAGGCTCAGAAGGGCCTCTACATCCAGAAAGGCAAGAAAATGTTGGTTAAGTAATCAAGAAAGGAGATTAAAACTATGAAAAAGACATATATTAGTCCGAATACAAAAGTAACGAAAGTACAACTCTCTCAATCGCTGCTGACCTTGTCAACTACAGATAGGTCCGCCTCTGTGACAGATGGTAAAGTCACATTGGAGTCTCGTGATAACAACTCCTGGGACATCTGGGGCGGCGATGATTACGACGATGAGTATTAGCCGGCCCAACTGCGTGTGCAGGACACCTTGGGTTGGTGTCAATTCACTATAGGCGACAGCAGTTACAGTCACATCTGATTGTAACTGCTGTTGTCATTTTATAGTTATCGGCGGAACGTCGGGGATATAACACCGGCAGACATCGGCGGGATATGATATTTTTTTCACATTCCCCCTCCATTTTCTTTTACTTTTCACTTTATTGTCGTATCTTTGCACAACATTTAACACTTAACATTTAACATTAAACATCTAAAGACTATGAAACCTACCTTGTTTCTTTTGGCTGCCGGCATGGGCAGTCGCTACGGAGGTCTGAAGCAACTCGACGGGCTGGGCCCCCACGGTGAAACCATCATGGACTACAGTATCTACGATGCCGTAAAGGCTGGCTTTGGCAAGATTGTGTGGGTTATCCGCCGCGACTTCGAGGAGCAGTTCCGCACCCAGATTCTGGCCAAGTATCAGGGCACCGTTCCCTGCGAACTCTGTTTCCAGAGCCTCGACGCTCTGCCCGAGGGCTTCACCGTTCCCGAAGGCCGCATCAAGCCTTGGGGCACGAACCACGCCGTGCTGATGGGTAAGGACGTCATCAAGGAGCCCTTCGCCGTGCTGAACTGCGACGACTTCTACGATCGCGACGCCTTCAAGGTAATGGGCAAGTTCCTCAGCGAACTGCCTGAAGGCTCGAAGGGCAAGTATGCTATGGTAGGCTTCCGCGTGGACAACACGCTCTCCGAAAGCGGTACCGTGAGCCGCGGCATCTGCGAGAACGACGAGAAGACTCACCACCTGACCAGCGTGGTGGAGCGCACGAAGGTTGAGCGCCGCGACGGCCAGGTGCAGTATCTGGACGAGAACGACCAGTGGGTGAGCATCCCCGACACGACGCCCGTATCGATGAACTTCTGGGGCTTCACCCCCGACTACTTTGAGCACAGCGAGGCCTACTTCAAGCAGTTCCTCAGCGACCCGAAGAACATCGAGAACCTGAAGGCTGAGTTCTTCATCCCCCTCATGGTGGACCACCTCATCAAGACCGGTCAGGCCACGTGCGAAGTGCTGGACACCACCTCCAAGTGGTTCGGCGTGACGTATCCCGAGGACCGTCCCGGCGTAGTGGAGAAGTTGGCTAAGTTGCACGCCGACGGCCAGTATCCCGAGAAGATGTTCTGATGGTTTCCATCGACAACCTTTTTGTAGAATTTAGTGCGAAACCCCTGTTTTCAGGGGTTTCGTATGTCATCAACGACCGCGACCGCATAGCCCTCGTAGGCAAGAACGGGGCCGGCAAGAGCACCATGCTGAAGATTATCGCTGGCCAGCAGCAGCCCACGGACGGGACCGTCAGCATGCCGCGCGAGACGACGGTGGGCTATCTGCCGCAGGTGATGGTGCTCTCGGACGAGCGCACCGTGCGCCAGGAGGCCGAACTGGCCTTCGCCCACATCCACGAACTGCAGGCCGAACTGGACCGACTGAACCGGGAACTGGCCGAGCGCACCGACTACGAGAGCGCCGACTACATGGCGCTGGTGGAGCACTTCACCAACCTGGACGAGCGCTTCCGCATGATGGGCGGCCAGAACTATCAGGGCGAGTTGGAACGCACGCTCACGGGCCTGGGCTTCCGACAGACGGACCTGGAGCGGCCCACAAGCGAGTTCTCGGGCGGATGGCGCATGCGCATCGAACTGGCCAAGATACTCTTGCAGCGGCCCGACGTGCTGCTGCTGGACGAGCCGACGAACCACCTCGACATCGAGAGCATCCAGTGGCTGGAGCAGTTCCTCCAGGGGTATCAGGGCGCTGTGGTCATGGTCTCGCACGACCGCGCGTTTATTAATAATGTAACGAACCGCACCATCGAAATCTCCTGCGGACAGATCTACGACTACAAGGTCAAGTACGACGAGTACGTCAACCTGCGGGCCGAACGCCGCGAGCAGCAACTGCGCGCCTACGAGAACCAACAGAAGGAGATAGCCGAGACGCGTGCCTTCATCGAGCGCTTCCGCTACCAGGCCACCAAGGCCAACCAGGTACAGAGCCGCATCAAGGCGCTGGAGCGCATCGTCCCCATCGAAATCGACGAGGTGGACAACTCCACCCTTCGCCTCCGCTTCACGTGCAGCCAGCGCTCGGGCGACTTCCCCGTCATTTGCGAGGACGTGAGCAAGGCCTACGGGGAGCATCTCATATTCAAAAATGTCAATCTCACCATCCGCCGCGGCGAGAAGGTGGCCTTCGTGGGCCGCAACGGCGAGGGCAAGACCACGCTGGTGAAGTGCATCATGGGGCAGATACCCTTCGACGGCCATCTGAAGATAGGCCACAACGTGGAGATAGGCTACTTCGCCCAGAACCAGGCACAACTCCTGGACGGCGAACTCACCGTCTTCGACACCATCGACCGCGTGGCCAAGGGCGACATGCGGCTGAAAATCCGCGACATCCTCGGAGCCTTCATGTTCGGCGGCGAGGAGTCGGAGAAGAAGGTGAAGGTGCTCTCCGGCGGCGAACGCACCCGGCTGGCCATGATAAAACTGTTGCTGGAGCCCACAAACCTGCTCATCCTGGACGAGCCCACCAACCACTGACATGCGCTCGAAGGATGTGCTGAAGGAGGCCATACGCCAGTTCGACGGCACCGTCATCCTCGTCAGCCACGACCGCGACTTCCTCGACGGACTCGTCACCCGTGTCTATGCCTTTGCCGACGGGAAGGTAAGAGAACATCTGGGAGGCATCTACGACTATTTAGCCCACCTCCTACCCCTCCCCAAAGGAGGGGAGACCTCTCAAGAGCAAAGAAAGCCCTCTCAAGAGCAAGAAAAGCCCTCATCCCTTCGGGGGGAGCGGGGAGCGGGGCTTTGGGCCGAGCAGAAGGCCCAGGCCCGCCTGCGGAAGAAGTTGGAGAAA
>JAFSXQ010000272.1 GCA_017444005.1 Bacteroidaceae bacterium
AGTCTTCCGGCTTCACGACCCTGTGGCTCCGGAACCCCGTGCCACGATGGATGTGGATTGCATCGTGGATTATGGCAGTATGGCCGAGCGCGACTCGCAGAAGGGCATCATCATCGGCCACCAGGGCGTGGCCCTGAAGCGTGTCTCCACCGAGGCCCGCAAGAGCCTGGAGAAGTTCTTTCCACTTATTGATTTTTGGCTGAAAAAACCGTCAAACCGTCACCTTTTGATGTAAACGTTTGATTACTCGTCAGTTGTGGGGTGATGGTTCGGGTGATGGCAGGTGATAGTGGTGATGGTTTCGCCCCTCAAACGTGCCCGAAAATGTCCTGACCACCCGTTCCTCCGGGGTATTTTTCTTGGCGGGCATGAGCAACGAAAGCAAGGAAGCAACGTGGGGCGAGGGTTTTTCCCACGCTTGGGAAACGCTTTTCCCATAGTATGGGACAAGCCTTTCCCATACTATGGGAAAAACCTTGTTCAAGTGGATTGGCAATCCGCTCGATGTGATATAAGCGATTCGTATCGCTGACCTTCGGTCTAAGATACTCCTGCTCGACAATCTGCAAATTTATTTGCGATTGTGCTCGTTTATTCGTACCTTTGTCCTTGATTAATATTCGAAGACGATGAAAAGAACACTCTTCCTTTCCCTATCCCTGTGTCTCGCCAGCCTCGTGGCGTGGGGCCAGAACAGTTCCGAGGAATCCGCCGAGGCGTCCGGGATGCGGAGCAACGGCTACTCGTCGGCTACGGGCGTCGACACCCTCCGCTACATGGTGAACCCGCTGGTTGTCCGCCAGCACTTCGACGGCTGGGGCGTGTCGCTCTGCTGGTGGGCCGGACAGTGCGGCAAGTGGACGGACCGGAAGATTGACGAAATCGTCACGTGGCTGGTAAGTCCAGCGGGTCTCAACTACAGCCATTTCCGCTACAACATCGGCGGAGGCGACGACCCCGAGAACCGCAACTGCGATGCCCATCACATGGGGCGGGGCAAGGGCCTGCGCGCCGAGATGGAGGGCTTCAAGGACTCCACGAACGACGTGTACCACTGGGACCGCGATGCCGCCCAGCGCAAGATTATGCTTAAAATCAAGGAGAAACGACCCGACGCCGTGTTCGAGGCCTTCAGCAACTCGTGTCCCTACTACATGACCTACAGCGGATGCTGCAGCGGCAACGCCAATGGCGGCAAGGACAACCTGCGGCCCGAGTACTACGAGGAGTTTGCCCACTACCTGGTGGACGTCTGCAAGCACTATAAAGAGGAATACGGTATCGAGTTCCGGACGCTGGAACCGTTCAACGAGTCGGTCACCAGTTACTGGTATGCCAACGGCGGGCAGGAGGGCTGCCACTTCGACTACGATTCGCAGATCCGGTTCCTGCGGGTGCTGGAACCCGTCCTGCGTGAGTCGGGCCTCTCGACCGTCATTTCCGCGGCCGACGAGACCAACGTCGGGCAGGCCGTAGACGGCGTGAAGCGCTACATCAGTGCCGGTGTCGACCCGCTCGTCGGTCAGTGGAACACCCACACCTATTCGGGCAGCAACGTCGACCGCGCCCGCCTGGCCCAACTTGCCCACCAGTCGGGCAAGCCGCTGTGGATGAGCGAGACGGGTTCGGGCGGCAGCGGCATCAGCGGCAACCTGGCCCTGGCCCAGCGCCTCCTCGACGACATGCGCTACCTGCAGCCCGAGGCCTGGATTGACTGGCAGTACATGGAGGAAGGCAACGACCAGTGGTGCACCGTCCGGGGCAGTTTTGCCAACCAGACCTACCAGCGCGTGAAGAACTACTACGTCCGCCAGCAGTGTTCGCGCTTCATCCTGCGGGGCTACGACATCGTCACCTCGCCCTGTCCGCAGTCGCTGGCCGCCGTCAGTGCCGACCGCGACACGCTGGTGCTGGTGGCACTCAACGAGGGGGCACAGACCGTCCACCGCGTCGACCTCTCGCTCTTTGCCGAACAGCCTGTGCGCCGGAACATACGGGCCTGGCGTACATCGTCGGGCGAGAATCTTGGCAACGCCCTCTCCAGCGTGAAGGTGGACGGCAGCCAACTGATCCTGACCCTGCCCGCACAGAGCATCACCACACTGGTCATCCCCCTCCGTTCGACGAGCCTGGAACCCGCGTCGCTGCTGGCCGACGGGCGCGACTACCTCATCATCCCGCGCCAGGAAGGGGCCCGTGCCGTCACGGCCACCTCGGCCTCGGCCAAGGTCACCCTGCAGGACATCGACTACGGCGACGCCCAGCGCTGGCGGCTGACCGACGAGGGCGACGGCACCTACAGCCTGCAGAACGCACTGGGTCTGCGCCTGACGGCCCACCGCGCCAGCGGCTCCTCATCGCTGACCGTGCAGACCTCCGAGGCCAGCGAGCAGACGTTCTACATCGACGAGGTGGACTATCCCTACTTCAAGGTTCTGGCCAGTCGCGGCCGCACCCACGGTCTCGACCTCACCAGTGCCTCCTCGTCCGCCGGCACCACCGTCGGCATCTGGCAGTACGACGAATCGTCCAACACCACACCCACCCATCGCCAGTGGATGCTCTTCCCCCTGTCGGCGCCGCAGCAGGGCGATGGCGTTGAGTTAGTGCATAATTCACAATGCATAATGCATAATAGGGCAGACGCCGTGTATGACCTAAGTGGGCGTTGCATGCGGAGCGGCAATTTGCCTAAAGGAATATATATAAGGAAGGGGAAAAGGGTAGTGGTTAAATAGCAGCACGTCGGAAATGCCCGATTAAATTTGGTGCTTCGCCTGATTTTTTGTACCTTCGCACCCAAAACAACGTGATATGAGTAATCTAGTAGCCATAGTAGGCCGCCCCAATGTGGGCAAATCGACCCTCTTCAACCGGCTGACGCAGACGCGCCACGCCATCGTGAGCGACGAAGCCGGCACCACGCGCGACCGCCAGTACGGCAAGTGCGAATGGACGGGCCGGGAATTTTCCGTCGTCGACACCGGCGGATGGGTGGTGAACTCGGACGATATCTTCGAGGAGGAAATCCGCAAGCAGGTCGTCGTGGCCACCGAGGAGGCCGACGTCATCCTGTTCCTCGTCGACGTGCAGAACGGCATCACCGACCTGGATGCCGAGGTCGCCGGCATCCTGCGCCGCACGGACAAGCCCGTCATCCTGGTTGCCAACAAGGTCGACAACAACGACCAGCAGTACCTGGCCGCCGAGTTCTACGGCCTGGGCCTGGGCGACCCCTGGTGCATATCCTCCACCTCGGGCTTCGGCACGGGCGACCTGCTGGACCACATCATCGCCACACTGCCCAAGCAGGCCGAGGAGGCCCGGGAGGCGGACATTCCGCGCTTTGCCGTCGTGGGACGGCCTAACGTGGGCAAGTCGAGCCTGGTGAACGCCTTCATCGGCGAGGACCGCAACATCGTGACCGACATCGCGGGCACCACGCGCGACAGCATCTACACCCGCTTCAACAAGTTCGGGCTCGACTTCTTCCTCGTCGACACCGCCGGCATCCGCCGCAAGAACAAGGTCTCGGAGGACCTGGAGTTCTACAGCGTCATGCGCTCTATCCGGGCCATCGAGAACTCGGACGTCTGCATCCTGATGATCGACGCCACGCGCGGCATCGAGGGGCAGGACATGAACATCTTCCAACTCATCCAGAAGAACCAGAAGAGCCTCGTCGTGGTGGTGAACAAGTGGGATCTGGTGCCCGACAAGGACCAGAAGGTGATGGATACCTTCATCAATGCCATCCGCAACCGCATGGCTCCCTTCACCGACTTCCCCATCATCTTCGCCTCGGCCATGACCAAGCAGCGCATCTTCCGCATCCTGGAGACGGCCAAGGCGGTTTACGACAACCGTGTGCGCCGCGTCGGCACCACCCGCCTGAACGAGGAGATGCTGCCCCTGATAGAGGCCTTCCCGCCCCCATCGATGAAGGGCAAGTACATCAAGATCAAGTACTGCATGCAGGTGCCCGAGACGCGCGTGCCCACGTTCGTCTTCTATGCCAACCTGCCCCAGTACGTGCGCGAGCCCTACCGCCGCTTCCTGGAAAACAAGATTCGCGAGCGCTGGGACTTCAGTGGTTGTCCGATGAACATCTTTATACGGCAGAAGTAGAAAAAGGATTAGGGATTAGAGAATGAGAATTACTATGGAAAAGAAGAATTTGAGCATCAAACGCAGGCATAAAGGGGTGGGGCTGTGGCTTTGCCTTCTCATTTTCTCATTCTCTCATTTTCTCCTTCTCTCGTGCTCGCCCGAGAAAGGCGACCACGAAGCCGTGCGCCAGGCAGCCGAGCAGTACTACGGCTACCTCATCGATGGCGATGTCGACCGCTACATGTGCGGGTTGGCCGACTACGACAGCCTGCCCGAGTCGTATCGCAACGAACTGCGCGATATGTTCCTGCAGTATCTCGACCGCGAGCAGACGATGCGTCGCGGCATACTATCTGCTGAAGCCGTGCGCGACACCCTGGTCGACTCGCTCCATGCCCACGTCTTCCTCGACATCCAGTTTGGCGACAGCACCCGCGAGCAGGTCAGCCTGCCCCTCGTCCGCACCGCCAAGGGCTGGCGCATGCGGTAATGGGAATCACCGGAACCGTCCCCAATTTCTTTTTTAACCTATCTGCAACAGGAACTGACGGGTGACGCCGAAGGAACGGTCGGCCATCTCCGTCCAGAAGTTCTCGTACTGCTGCTGGTGGCCGTCGGCACCGGGGGTGTCGCTGATGATGCGGAAGGAGACGAACGGAACCTTCAGCACATGGCACACCTGGGCGATGGCGGCGCTCTCCATGTCGACGGCCAGCCCGTCGGGGAAGTCGGCCTTGATGTGAGCCAGTTCGGTGTGCGAGGTGATGAACTGGTCGCCAGTGCAGATGAGGCCTGCATGGATGCGCACGGGGCCCTTGATGGCCGTGGCTGCTTCCACCAACCGGGGGGCGGCGGCGAAGCGCAGGGGCAGACCCTGCACCTGACCCTTCTCGCATCCCAGGCCGGCACCGCAGTCGACATCGTGATAGACCAGTTGGCTGCTGACCACCACGTCCATCACGCGGAGCCGCTCGTCGATGCCTCCGGCACAGCCCGTGCTGATGATGCAGTCGGGCCGGTAATGCTCCGTCAGCAGCGTTGTTCCAAGTGCCGCATTCACCTTGCCGATGCCGCATTGCAGCAGCACCACCTCGTGGCGGTCGATTTGTCCCACGGTGAAGTCCAGACCGCCCGCATGTTCGTGGCGGGGCGTCTCCATCAGTTTGGCCAACTGTGCATATTCCACGCTCATGGCCACGATAATACCTATCTTCATAGTTGTCGTTCGGTTTTCGGATACAAAATTACATATTATTTTTGGAAAAAGGTAAAAGATTTCGTACATTTGTCCCATGAAATAGTAAATTGCCAACTTGTAGATAGTCCTCATGCACATCGTCGTTGCCGGAAACATAGGGAGCGGAAAAACCACACTGACCAACCTGCTGGCCCGTCACTACGGCTGGGAGGCCCGGTTCGAGTCGGTCACCTACAATCCCTATCTCGAAGACTATTACAGCAACATTCAGCGGTGGGCCTTCAACCTGGAGGTGTACTTCCTGAAGGAGCGGTTCAAGGACACGCTGGCCATAGCTAAGAGCCAGAAGACGGTGATTCAGGACCGCAGCATCTTCGAGGGTGTGTACGTGTTTGCTGCCAACAACAGGCAGATGGGGCAGTTGAGCGACCGCGACTACGAGACCTACATGGAACTCTTCGAGCAGATGCTGACCCAGTTGCGCACGCCCGACCTGATGATATACCTGCGGGCCGACATCTCGCACCTGGTGGAGAACATCCAGAAGCGCGGCCGCGACTACGAACAGACCATACAGATCGAGTACCTGCAGGGCCTGAACCAACTCTACGAACAGTTCATCTACGAAAAGTACCCCGGACAGGTGCTCACCATCGATGTCAACCACCTCGACTACCTGCACCGGCCCGAGGACCTGAAACTCATCATCGACCAGGTGGACCGCCTGCTCTTCGGGCTGTTCCCATTAGAGAACGCATAAGCCCTATAAGACTAATAAGACAAATAAGACAAATAAGTTATGCACATCGCTATTGCCGGAAACATAGGCTGTGGTAAGACCACGCTGACCAAGATGCTCGCCAAACGATACGGCTGGACGCCCCAGTTCGAGCCCGTCGACAACAACCCCTACCTCGAGGACTACTATGCCGACATGGAGCGCTGGTCGTTCAACCTGCAAATCTACTTCCTCAACAAACGCTTCCGCGACGTGGTGGAGATATCGAAGTCGGAGGACTACATCATCCAGGACCGCACCATCTTCGAGGACGCGCGCATCTTCGCCCCCAACCTCCACAACAAGGGGCTGATGAGCGATCGCGACTTTGCCAACTACTCAGAACTGTTCGAACTGATGATGTCGCTGGTGAAGTTGCCCGACCTGATGATATACATCCGCTCGTCGATATCGAACCTCGTGGAGCAGATTCAGAAGCGCGGCCGCGCCTACGAACAGAGCATACAGATCGACTATCTGCAAGGTCTGAACGACCTCTATGAGGAGTGGATAAAGACCTACCGGGGGCCGCTGCTCATCGTCGACGGCGACACCTGCAAGTTCGGCAACGACCCCAAGGCATTCCAGAGCATCACCGACAACATCGATGCCACTCTCTACGGCCTGTTCCCGTTGGAGGCAAACAATCAGGACGTACATGTTAGTTAAGGTACATACGGCTGCCGTGCAGGGGCTTCAGGCCATACCCGTTGTGGCTGAAGTGAACTCGGCACGCGGCATCAACTTCTATCTTGTCGGTCTGCCTGACAATGCCGTCAAGGAAAGTTACCAGCGCATCGTGGCCGCCATACAGAACAGCGGCTACCGCTTCCCCGTCCAGAACATCACCGTCAACCTGACACCGGCCGACCTCAAGAAGGAGGGCTCGGCCTACGACCTGCCCATAGCCATCGGCATCCTGGCCGTGGCCGATGAGATAAACCACGACCGTCTCCGCCAGTATATGATGGTGGGCGAACTCAGCCTCGACGGGTCGCTGCTTCCCATCCGGGGAGCACTGCCCATCGCCATCATGGCTCGCGAGATGGGCTATGAGGGCCTGATAGTGCCTCGGCAGAACGAGCGCGAGGCGGCGGTCGTCAATCGTCTGCACGTCTACGGAGCCCAGAACATGCAGGAGGTGATAGACCTGCTCAACGGCCAAACAACAGCCATACAGCCCACTGAGGTGAACACCCGCGAGGAGTTCTACCGGCGGCAGGGCGACTTCGACGTCGACTTTGCCGATGTGCGCGGCCAACAGGCGGTGAAGCGGGCTATGGAAGTGGCTGCAGCAGGCGGACACAACCTCATCATGATAGGTCCGCCAGGTAGCGGTAAGTCGATGATGGCCAAGCGTCTGCCCACCATTCTGCCCCCGTTGTCGCTCAGCGAAAGCCTCGAAACCACCCAGATTCACTCCGTCGCCGGCAAACTCAGTCGCGACACGTCGCTCATCGCCCAGCGCCCCTTCCGCAGTCCCCACCACACCATATCGCAAGTGGCCCTCGTGGGCGGTGGCGTCAACCCCCAGCCTGGCGAAATCAGTCTGGCCCACAACGGTGTGTTGTTCCTCGACGAACTGCCCGAGTTCAGCCGTTCGGTGCTCGAAGTGCTTCGCCAGCCGCTTGAGGACCGCGTCATCAACATATCGCGCGCCAAGTACGCCGTCACCTACCCCGCCTCGTTTATGTTCGTGGCCTCCATGAACCCCTGTCCCTGCGGCTACTACGGTGACCCCACGCACAACTGTACCTGCACGCCCGGTCGCATACAGCAATACATGTCGAAGATTAGCGGGCCCCTGCTCGACCGCATCGACATCCAGTGCGAAATACAGCCCGTTCCCTTTGCTGAGTTGTCGAAGATGCAGCCGGGCGAACCTTCAGAGTGCATCCGTGAACGCGTCATCCGTGCCCGCAACATCCAGACGGAGCGCTTCGGCTCTTTAAAACTCTCCTCCTCTTTGGGAGGGGGTGGGGGTAGGCCTCATTGTAATGCCCAAATGACCGAAAAGATGCTCCACGAGTTTGCCGAGCCCGATGCCGCCAGCCTCGACATGCTCCGCATGGCCATGGAGCGACTGAAACTCTCCGCCCGTGCCTACAGCCGCATTCTGAAAGTGGCCCGCACCATCGCCGACCTCGATGGCTCGGAAAAGGTGCAGTCCATGCACATTGCCGAAGCCATCGGCTACAGAAATCTTGACCGTGGCGACTGGGCAGAGCGAGGGTAACTAGTGGCGTACGGCCGGCTCACACGATGGTGAGTGTGTAGAGATAGACGACGGCGGCGGGAATGGCCAGCAGCGAGGAGTCGAAGCGGTCGAGCATGCCGCCGTGTCCGGGCAGGATGTTGCCGCTGTCCTTGATGCCGAGTTGGCGCTTCAAGAGGCTCTCCACGAGGTCGCCCCATGTGCCGAATACCACGACGACGAGGGCGAAGCCGAGCCACTGGGGCAGGGTGAGGCTGTGGTCGAAGTGGGCCACGATGCAGGCGGCTCCCAGACTGACGAGTGCGCCGCCAATGGAACCCTCCCACGACTTCTTGGGCGAGATGCGCTCGAACAGGCGGTGCTTGCCCAGCAGCGAACCGAAGCAGTAGGCGCCCGTGTCGCTGGTCCAGAGGAAGATGAAGACGGAGAGCGGGAAGATGAAGCGGTAGTAGAGTTGCGTGGGATGGCCCGGGTCGGTCATGAACCCGAGGACGGGAATCATGGAGAAGGGCAGGGCCACGTACATCTGGCTCATCATGGTGTAGGCCCAGTTGTGGATGGGGCAGGGGCGCTGCAGGTAGAGTTCGCTGATGAGTAGGTAGATGACACTGATGAGGTAGGGGATGAAGACGGCGGGCGTGGGCGTCCAGCCACTGCAGTAGCCGAAGAAGGCCAGGAACAGATAGGCACCGCTGACGGAGCATATCATGGGGTTGACCTCCACGTCGTCGCGCGCCGACACGATGTTGCAGAACTCGTGTACGCTGAGGGCCGTGATGAGGGTGAACAGGATGCCCATCGACAGCGGGCTGTAGGTGAGTCCGCCAATCATGACGATGAGGAATACGATACCCGTCAGGCTTCTTACTATCAGGTTACGTTGTTTGGGGCTCATGGTCTTCTTCTTTAAGTTCATCGGTTTTTTCGTCTTCGTCCATTTCCTCGATAATCTCGTCGGCACGGCTTGCCCAGGGACGGGGGCCGAAGATGCGCTCCACGTCCTCGGCAAAGATGACTTCGCGGTCGACGAGCAGTTGGGCCAGTTGGGCATGTCCATCCTGTTTCTCGGTGAGCAACTGCTTGGCGCGGGCATACTGCTCGGCAATCATCTTCTGCACCTCCTGGTCGATGAGTTGTGCCGTCTCCTCGGAGTAGGGGCGCTGGAACTGGTACTCGTCGTTGTTGTAGTAGCAGAGGTTGGGCAGGCGGTCGCTCATGCCCATGTAGGCAATCATGCCATAGGCCTGCTTGGTGACGCGCTCCAGGTCGTTCATGGCTCCGCTGGAGATGTGCCCGGTGAAGAGTTCCTCGGCGGCGCGTCCGCCCAGGAGGGAGCACATCTCGTCGAGCATCTGCTCGCGGGTGGTTATCTGGCGTTCCTCGGGCAAGTACCAGGCGGCACCCAGGGCACGGCCGCGGGGTACGATGGTGACCTTGACCAGCGGATTGGCGTACTGCAGGTGCCACGATATGGTGGCGTGTCCGGCCTCGTGCAGGGCGATGGTGCGCTTCTCCTCCACGGTCAGCACCTTCGTCTTCTTCTCCAGACCGCCGATGATGCGGTCGACAGCGGCCAGGAAGTCGTCCTTCGTCACCGACGTCTTGTTGTGGCGGGCGGCGATGAGGGCAGCCTCGTTGCATACGTTGGCAATGTCGGCGCCGGAGAAGCCCGGAGTCTGGCGGGCCAGGAAGTCGATGTCGAGGTCCTTGTCTATCTTCAGCGGGCGCAGGTGCACCTTGAAGATGGCCTTGCGTTCGTTGACGTCGGGCAGGTCGACGTGTATCTGACGGTCGAAACGACCTGCACGCAGCAGGGCCTTGTCCAGAATGTCGGCACGGTTGGTTGCGGCCAGGATGATGACACCGCTGTTGGTGCCGAAGCCGTCCATTTCGGTCAGCAGTTGGTTCAGGGTGGATTCCCGTTCGTCGTTACCGCCTACCATGGTGTTGCGGGCACGGGCGCGGCCCACGGCGTCGATTTCGTCGATGAAGATGATGCACGGACTGGCCTCCTTAGCCTGGCGGAAGAGGTCGCGCACACGACTGGCACCGACGCCGACGAACATCTCCACGAAGTCCGAACCCGACATGCTGAAGAAGGGCACGTCAGCCTCGCCGGCAACGGCCTTGGCCAGCAGGGTCTTACCCGTTCCCGGGGGACCGACCAAGAGGGCTCCCTTGGGTATCTTGCCGCCCAGGTCGGTAAACTTGTCGGGGTTCTTCAGGAACTCCACGATTTCCTTCACCTCCTGTTTGGCACCGGCCTGTCCGGCTACGTCGGCAAAGGTGACTTTCGTCTTCTCGTCCACTTCCACCTTCTGCGCACGGCTGCGGCCGACGTTGAAGATGTTCATGCCTCCGGCAGCACCCATGCCGCCACCGCCCACGCGGCCCATGATGAACATCCAGAAGAAGATGAGGAACAGGAAGGGACCGAAGTTGATGAGTATGTGCCACAGGGTGCCGCCGTCCTGTTCCTTGTAGGTCAGTTCGCCCTGGAAGTGCCCCAGTTCCTGTTGCTCGTCGAGGAACTCCTCCAGTTTGTCTATTGAGCCGAACTTGACGATGACGTAGGGCTCCTGTCCGCTGCGGTCGCCGGTTCCGTTACGGAACACGTCGCGGATGTGCTCGGCACGGACGTACATGTTCAGCGGTCCGTGGTCTTTGTAGACGACGATGCGCGAGGCATAGCCCCGTTCCACGTACTGCTTGAATTCGCTGTACGTGGCTTGTTTCGATGCTCCGCCCTGTCCTTCGTCGTTGCTGTTGAAGAACAGCCAACCCAGCGCTACAGCAATGATGATGTAGAACCAACTCAGGTTGAAGCGGGGCGTCTTCCTCTTATTATTTTTAATAGTGTTGTTTTCAGCCATAATCCTAGTCCCTAATCTCTAATCCCTACTCCCTAATCTCTAATCCGTTTCAACTAGTCCAAATCCTCAATTTCCGTCAACTGCGCATCGGCCCAGAGATGTTCGAGGTCGTAGAAGTCGCGCATGTCGGGCAGGAAGATGTGCACGATGACGTCGACGTAGTCCATCGCCACCCACATCGACTGGCGCAGTCCGTCCACGGCGATAGGTTTCTGTCCGGCCTCCTTGCGCACCGTCTCGCCGATGCTGTCCGTCACGGCCTGTACCTGCGACGGCGAATTGGCCGTACAGATGACGAATGCCTTGCAGATGGTGTCTTCGATGTCCTGCAGGTCGATGATGACGATGTCGTGTCCTTTCTTTTCTTGTATTCCTTTTACGATTTTGTCTATCAGCAGTTCAGTGTTATTCTCCATATTCTTTATTAAATGTATTTTATGCCATGCAAAGATACAACATTTCTTTCACATTCGCATCATCGGTGCCGCAAATTCGTATTTTTTAAGATTAGAGAAACGAAAAACGCCACATCCCATTGCCGGGATGTGGCGTTTTTTTAAATTTTTCCTAGGATTTCCTAGGACGACCTAGGATGGCCTAGGACCTGGTTTATTCCTCTTCGCGACGGGGACGACGCTCGCGATCGCCATCGCGACGCTCACGACGTTCCCCACGTTCTCCACGTTCGGGGCGGGGACGGCGTTCGCGACGCTCGCGCTCCACGTAGCCCTCGGGCTTCTCCAGCAGGGCGCGGCGGCTGAGTTTGAACTTACCCGTCTTCTCATCGATGTCGATGAGTTTCACCTGAATCTTGTCGCCCTCCTTCAGACCGGCCTCTTCGACAGTCTCCAGACGCTTCCAGTCAATCTCCGAGATGTGGAGCAGACCGTCCTTGCCAGGCATGAACTCTACGAAGGCACCGTAGGGCATGATGCTGCGCACCTCGCCGTCGTACACTTCGCCCACCTCGGGGATGGCCACGATGGCACGAATCTTGGCCAGTGCGGCATCGATGGCCTCGCGGTTGGGGGCGCTCACCTGCACCTTGCCGACGCCGTCTTCCTCGTCGATGGTGATGACGGTGCCCGTCTCCTCCTGCATGCCCTGGATAATCTTTCCGCCGGGGCCAATGACAGCACCGATGTACTCCTTCGGGATGATAATCTGCTCGATGCGGGGAACGTGGGGCTTCAGTTCGGGACGCGGTGCGGGCAGGGTCTTCAGCATCTCCTGGAGGATGTGCTCGCGACCGGCCTTGGCCTGCATCAGTGCCTTCTCCAGAATCTCGTACGACAGGCCGTCGCACTTGATGTCCATCTGGGTGGCGGTCAGGCCCTTGGGCGTACCCGTGGTCTTGAAGTCCATGTCGCCCAGGTGGTCCTCGTCGCCGAGGATGTCAGAGAGCACGGCGTACTTGTCCTCGCCGGGGTTCTTAATGAGGCCCATGGCGATGCCGCTTACGGGGGCCTTCAGGGGCACACCGGCATCCATCAGGCTGAGGCAGCCGGCGCATACGGTGGCCATAGAACTGGAACCGTTGGACTCCAGGATGTCGCTGACCACGCGGATGGTGTAGGGGTAGTCCTCGGGAATCTGACCCTTCAGACCGCGCCAGGCCAGGTGGCCGTGACCGATCTCGCGACGACCTACGCCGCGCTGTGCCTTGGCCTCACCCGTTGAGAACGGGGGGAAGTTGTAGTGGAGCAGGAAGCGCATGTAGCTCTTGTCCAGCACGTCGTCGACGAGCTTCTCGTCGAGCTTGGTGCCCAGGGTGGTGGTAGAGAGCGACTGCGTCTCGCCACGGGTGAACAGGGCACTTCCGTGGGGCATGGGCAGCGGACCGGCCTCGCACCAGATGGGGCGAATGTCGGTGGTCTTACGGCCGTCGAGGCGGATACCCTCGTCCAGCACGCAACGGCGCATGGCATCGCGCTCCACGTCGTGGTAGTAGCGGTCCACCAGGGCGTTCTTCTCTTCCAGTTCCTCGGCGGTCATGTCGGCGTGGGCCTCGGCGTAGCGGACCTTGAAGTCCTCGCGAATCTGCTCGAAGGCCTCGGCGCGCTGGTGCTTCTCCAAGGCCTGCTTCGTCACGTCGTAGGCGGGCTGGTAGCACTCCTTCTTCACCTGCTCGCGCAGGTCCTCGTCGTTCACCTCGTGGCAGTACTCGCGCTTCACGTCGGTGCCCAGTTCCTTGGAGAGTTCCTTCTGCAGGCGGCACATGGGCTTGATGGCCTCGTGGGCAGCCTTCAGGGCGCCGAGCAGGTCTTGCTCGCTGACTTCCTTCATCTCGCCCTCCACCATCATGATGTTCTCCTCCGTGGCGCCTACCATCAGGTCCATGTCGGCCTGCTTCAGCTGCTCGAAGGTGGGGTTGATGACGTACTCGCCGTCGATGCGAGCCACGCGCACTTCGGAGATGGGGCCCTCGAAGGGTATATCGCTGGCAGCCAGGGCAGCAGAGGCGGCAAATCCGGCCAGTGCATCGGGCATGTCCACGCCATCGGCGGAGAAGAGGATTACATTCACGTAGACCTCAGCGTGATAGTTGCTGGGGAAGAGGGGACGCAGTGCGCGGTCCACCAGACGACAGGTCAGAATCTCGTCGTCGTTAGCCTTACCCTCGCGCTTCGTGAATCCGCCCGGAAAGCGTCCGGCTGCGGAATACTTTTCTCTGTACTCTACCTGCAAGGGCATGAAATCTGTTCCGGGAACGGCATCTTTGGCGGCACAAACAGTGGCCAGGAGCACGGTGTTGTTCATGCGCAACACAACGGAACCATCGGCTTGTTTTGCCAATTTCCCGGTCTCGATGCTGATGGTCCTGCCATCAGGCAACTCGACTGTCTTTGTAATTACGTTCATCTAAATAATTGTGTATAAAAGTGTATAAAATATGCGCTGATGCGCATTAATCGGGCGCAAAGATACAAAATATTTGGGAAAAACACAATTATTTTTTTAACTTTGCACTGCAAATAACGCTAATTGATAATGAAACGAACATTATTTCTCTCTGTTTTCGTGTGCCTCCTGGTCGCTTGCGGCAAGCGTGGCCCGCAGTTCACGGTCGAGGGTTCCATCGCCGAGGCCAGCGACACCATGCTCTATCTGGAGCACCTGACACTGGGCAGCGGCATCGTTGCCTTAGACTCTGCAAAACTCGATGAAACGGGCGATTTTTGTCTCCGTGGCCCTCAGCCTTCGAACCCCGAATTCTACCGGTTGCGCATCGGCAATCAAGTGATAAACCTCAGCATCGACTCCACCGAGACCGTCGCTGTCCGTGCCCGTCTGCCCCAGATGGCACTGGGCTATGCAGTCAGTGGCAGCGGCAACTGCGACACCATTCGCCAGTTGGCCCTGAAACTCGACACCCTGCGCCATGCCGTGGAACGCATAGCCGACGACCGCTCGCTGACACTGGCCGAACGCGAGAACCAGATAGACGAACTGGTGAGAGCGTACAAGACCGACGTAAAACTCCGCTACATCCAGAACCGCTACGGACAGGCTTCGTCGTACTATGCCATGTTCCAGTCGGTGAACGGCCAAATGATTTTCGACCCGGTCAGCGACCCGTCGGACATCACCTGGTTTGCAGCCTTGGCCACCTCGTGGGAGGGGGCTTACCCGTCGAGCCAGCGCACCCAGAACCTCCAGAACATTGTGCTGCAAGGGCGGCGCAACACGCGTCGGCATGTGGTGGAGATAAACATGGACAACGAGAAGGTGTCCGAGACGGGCATCATCGACATGGGCTTCCCCGACAAGACGGGCACTGAACGACGCCTGTCCAGCCTGAAGGGGCAGGTAGCCTTGCTCGACTTCACGGCCTACAGCATGCAGGGTTCGCAGGAGCGCATCTTGGCGCTGCGGCAACTTTATAGTAAGTATCACGCGCGAGGACTGGAGATTTACCAGGTGTCGCTCGATGCCGACGAGCACTACTGGAAGACCATGTCCGAACAGTTGCCCTGGGTGTGCGTCTGGAATCCGGAGGGACTTGACAACGACATCGTCCGGCTCTACAACCTGCAGCAACTGCCCACGTGGTTCCTCATCGACCGCAGCAGCACGCTCGTGGGCCGCATGGAGATGTTGGGCGACCTCGAAAAAGAAATCGAGCGCCTGCTCTGATGCACTGATTCCTCACCTATTTATTCGTGTAAAGCAGGGTGCCGTCGCCGGCTTGTCCCTGCGCTTCCACCTCCAAGGTGGTTTGTCGGCTATTGTTCCAGAAGTGGACGGTGGCCCGGCCCTTGTTGTCGAGTTCCAGTTCGGGGTTCCAGTAGAGGGTGCGCCGGTAGTCGGTGGGCTGTTCGGGTCGCTGCTTGGAGTAATCGGGATGGTAGAAGTCCTCCTGATAGGCGAATCCGTGCAGGATGTAGCGGCGGTCGCGGTAGGTGACACGGCGTGACCAGTCGGGATAGCGGTGGAGCGACACCTGCACGCTGGGCTGGTTCGACTGCTCGAAGCGTTCGTCGCCCTCGCGGCGCGGAGAGTAGTCGCTGTAGATGTACATTTTGTCGATGTACTCCAGCCGGCTGTATCGCCGGTGGTCGCCGGGGGCTACCAACTCGTTTGTCCAACGTGCATCCTCCGGGGCGGCGTTCGGATAGAAGGCTTCGTACTTCAGCGTGTCGTAGTACAGTGCGGTGTCGAAGCGACGGTTGAGGTTCATGTCGCCGATGTAGTTGGTGATGGCTGCCTGGGCAATCTCGCTGGTGTTGCCCAGTCCCCAGTTGCCCTCGCCGTCGCTTTTGCCCTGGTGCAGTTTGGTGACGAGTCCGGCATCCATGACGGCATTGCCGGCTTCGTAGGCATCGATGACATAGACGGGCTTGTGGAAGTCGATGGCGCGCAGGCGGTTGCGGCCGGTCCGGACGGTGACCTCGTCCAGCAGCCGTGTGCCGTCGGTCAGCAGGCGGTGGTCGAAGCCTTGGTCGCGCAGGGCGGCCTGGTGGGTCTGGTAGTAGGTGTAGGGCTTCACCCAACGCGGGTAGGGGAAGTTGAGGCGGACGTAGAACTCGGCATCCTCGTGGGTGCGCTCCCATTCGTCGTCCTCCTGTTTAATCCATTCG
>JAFSXQ010000273.1 GCA_017444005.1 Bacteroidaceae bacterium
CATAATCCATGCAAACTTACGGATTTTTTCCGACACGAGCAATTATTTATGTTATTTTTCATTAAAAATGCCCACGATTGCGCACGTATTACGTGGAAAATATGTAACTTTGCACCCCGAAAAAGCATTTACACATTTAATAGAAAGAGAAATGGACAAAATCAGTTACGCTCTCGGCTTGGGCATTGGCCAACAGTTGAAGAGCATGAATATCAAAGGTTTCAACCTTAGCGAATTTTCACGCAGCATCGGCCAGATTATGGACGGCCAGCCCACCGACATGACGGCCCGCGAGGCCCAGGAGATGCTGAACGCCTACTTTGCCGACAAGGCTGCCCAGGAGGCCCAGCAGGCCATTGCCGACGGCAAGGTATTCCTCGAGAACAACGGCAAGCGCGAGGGCGTCGTCACCACCAAGAGCGGCCTGCAGTACGAAGTGCTGCGGGAAGGCACGGGCCGCAGCCCCAAGGCCACCGACAAGGTGCGCTGCCACTACGAGGGCCAGTTGATCGACGGCACCGTCTTCGACAGTTCCTACAAGCGCCAACAGCCTGCCGACTTCGGGCTGAACCAGGTGATTCCCGGCTGGACCGAGGGTGTGCAACTGATGAAGGAGGGCGCCAAGTTCCGCTTCTTCATCCCCTACCTGCTGGGCTACGGCGAACAGGGTGCCGGCAGCAGCATTCCCCCCTACTCCACCCTCATCTTCGACGTGGAACTCATCAAGGTCCTATAGCCTAGGACAACCTAGGATTTCCCAGGACGACCTATAAAAGTAAAACACAGATTAACCCAAAAATAAAAACAAAACACAATGAAAAAACTTAGTTATCTCTTTGTAGCCGCAGTGGCTGCAGTGATTGCCTCTTGTGGCAACGGCACTCCCAAAGCCGATTTGAAGAACGACATCGACACCCTCTCCTATGCCATCGGTATGGCACAGACCCAGGGCCTGCGCGACTATCTGAACCGCATCGGTGTCGACAGCACCTACATGGACCAGTTCATCAAGGGCCTGAACGAAGGTGCCAACGCTGGTGACGACAAGAAGAAGATGGCCTACTACACGGGCATCCAGATTGGTCAGCAGATCAGCCAGCAGATGATCAAGGGCATCAACTACGAAATCTTCGGCGAGGACTCCACACAGACCATCAGCCTGAAGAACTTCATGGCCGGCTTCGTCAGCGGTACGCTGGAAGAGGGTGGCCTGATGACCGTAGAGGAGGCCCAGGGCACCGCTCGCACCAAGCAGCAGGAAATCAAGAAGGCCCAGATGGAGAAGGTCTACGGCCCCTGGCGCCAGGAGAACGAGGAGTACATGGCCAAGGTGGCCAAGAAGGAAGGCATCCAGAAACTGGAGAACGGCGTCTACTACGAGGTAATCGAAGAGGGTAAGGGCGACATCCCCGCCGACACCAGCCGCGTGAAGGTGAACTACGAGGGCAAACTCATCAACGACACCATCTTCGACAGTTCCTACAAGCGCAACGAGCCCACCACCTTCCGTTGCAACCAGGTCATCCCCGGATGGACCAACGCCCTGACCCACATGCCCGTAGGTTCGAAGTGGAAGGTCTACATTCCCCAGGACCAGGCCTATGGCGACCGCGAGGCCGGTGCCAACATCAAGCCCTTCTCGGCACTGGTATTCACCATCGAATTGCTGAGCATCGAGAAGTAATATGAGAAAATACATTTTCATCCTTGCTGCACTGTGCTGCCTGACAGCCAGTGCAGCCTCTAATAAGAAGAAGGCAAAGAAGGCCGAGCCCGTAGTGGCAAAGGTCGACACCATTCCTGCCCGCGACTTCAGTTACCTCTTTGGCCGCGCCAACACCAACGGCCTGAAGGACTATCTGGTGCAGCGCATGGGCATCGACACGACCTTCATGGCCGACTTCGTCCAGGGCTTCGACGCCAGCGGAATGACCGAGGCCGACCGCCGCATGAAGGCCCGCCTGGCCGGTATGGAAATCCGCGAGCAGGTGGAGAAGCAAATCATCCCTCAGATAGCCCGTCAGATCGACGACTCGCTGCAGATCCTGCAGCCCGAGGTGTTCGTGGCCGGTTTCCGTGCAGGCCTGTCGGGCCAGAACGACCTCATGGCCAACGTCTCTGCCGACAGCGCACAGACCGTCATCCGCAAGCAGATGGACTACTACCAGACGGCCCAGATGGAGCGCAAGTACGGCGACAACCGCCGCGCCGGAGAGGAATTCCTGGCCAAGAACGCCAAGGAGAAGGACGTCGTCACCACCAAGAGCGGTCTGCAGTACAAGGTGCTGACCAAGGGCGAAGGTGAAGTGCCCACCGCTACGCAGAAGGTGAAAGTGAACTACGAGGGCCGCCTCATCGACGGCACCGTCTTCGACAGTTCCTACAAGCGCAACGAACCCGCCACCTTCGGCTGCAACCAGGTCATAAAGGGCTGGACCGAGGCCCTGACCATGATGCCCGTCGGCTCCAAGTGGGAACTCTACATCCCCCAGGAACTGGCCTACGGCCCGCAGGACAAGGGCACCATCAAGCCCTTCTCCATGCTCATCTTCACCGTGGAACTGCTCAGCATCGAGAAGTAATCTTTATACTACAAGGAAGTTAAAGGGAAGTTATCGGCCTTCGGCCTTGGAAGTTAAAGGGACGATAGTCTTGTTGCTTGAGTTCTTCTCAATATTCAAAACATTCGTCCCTTTAACTTCTCTTTAACTTCCCTTTAACTTCCCTTTATCTTATTTCTCCAGGCACTCGCGGATGAAGGCCTGCATCTCGGGATAGTGGCTCTCGACGGAGAGCAGCAGGTGGAACTGGTTGTTGGCGCGCACGAAGTTGTGCTCCGGGTACTGGCACTTCCAGTACTTGTCGCCCGACAGGTAGTCCCACAGGAAGCGCACGCACTGCATGTAGGGGAACAGGGCGGCGGCGTAGGGCAGATTCTCTATCTCCACGGGCAGCAGGAACTGTCGGGCGCTCTCCAGGTACCCCTCGGTGAAGGCCTTGAAAATCTCCATGTTGAAGCCCACGGCCGACATGTCGGCATTGTCCTCGGCCACGTAGTTGGCACCGGTGCGCAGGAAGTCGCCGTAGTCCGAGAAGATGAAGTTCGGCATCACGGTGTCCAGGTCGATGACGCAGAGCACCTCGTTGCGGTCGTTGAACATCATGTTGTTCACCTTCGTGTCGCAGTGGCACACGCGCTTGGGCAGCGTGCCCTCGCGCCCCATGCGCTCGGCCTTGGTCATCTCGTGGGCCCGGGCGTCAATCTCCTGCAGCAGGCGCTGCACCTGTGGCTCGTGGACACGGCCCACGGGGTCGCGCTTGACCACGTCGCGCAACTGTTCCAGGCGGAACTCCATGTTATGGAAGTCCTTGATGGTCTCGCCCAGTTGCACGGGAATGTCGGCCAGCATGGCCTGGAAGCGGCCGAAGGCACGCCCGGCGTCGCGGCTCGACTCGGGGTCGACGGCCTGCTTGGTGATGGCCCGGGGGATGAACACCATCAGGCGCCAGTACTGCCCGTCGACGATGGTGTAGAGTTTGCCGTCCGCCCGGGCAGGGATGAAGCGGAGCACCTTGCGCTCGATGTCGTCCTCGCCTGCGGCCACCAGTTTCTGGCGGATGTGGTCGGTCACGGCACCGATGTTGCGCATCACCATGTCCACGTCGGGGAAGACGTTGTGGTTGACGCGCTGCAGCACGTAGTCGGGCTCCGACGCCTCAGCGGTCAGCACCTTGTACGTGTCGTTGATGAGGCCCTCGCCCAGGGGTTTGATTCGCTCCACCGTACCTTCTACGGCGAACTGTGCGACGATAGTTTTCAGTTGGTTTTCTTCCATGATTGTTAGTGGTTTAAGGGTTGTTCGTCGAGACAAAGTTACGAAAAGTCGAGATAAGAACAAAATAAACGCGCCATTTTTTGCGTTTCGCATGCCGCTTCATGTTTTCCGCAGAGTTAAGAACTATTTTTAATAAAATATAACCGATGCTATACTTTTAAGCAAATTTAACACCTCCAAATAATATACATGATAATTTCTATATTGTCGACGAAATTGATAAGAGAATAAACTCACGCAGATAGAAAGATTGGCCAACACCTACTTCAAAATTGGTGCGCACGAAATTAAAAACAATCAGCACTAATCCGAGAATTGATCAGCGCCCAATAGGTACTTATTTATTAGGCCTCAAAAAAATTGACGTGACGATTAGAATATACTATATTACAGCCCTCCATCAGTCCCACCACGTCATCAGTCTATACTCCCTGATAAGGTGGTATAGGTGGAGGGCTTTTTGCTGACGTAGACTCGTTATTAAATGGATAGCATGGTCCCTGTGGCCCTCTGTCTGCGCATCTCTGATAGGGGTGGAATAGAAGAAACGCCGTTCATTTCGCACGTTCACATATACAGGAAAGTCGGCAAGAGGCTTACTGTCCGAATCGTCAAGTTCATACATGCCATCCTCCAGTTTGCGCCATTTCAGTTCACCAGAGTAAGACTTGTGGAGCCATGTGCTATAGGCAGCATCGTCCTGCATGAAGATGTCGATGAGGCGGATGCAGATGGCTATGTCGCGCACCACGATGGCATTGTTTTCCAAATGTCCTTTGTGCTTGAAGTAGTCGTGCATCCGCTGAAGTTTCTTCTTTTCCAAGGCTATGAGGAAGGCATAATCCCAGTCTTGGTCGCGGGCCAGTAGTCGCTTATAGGCATGTATGGGGCTTCTTCTCTTCATGTATCACTCTTTTTTGATGCGTTGGCGAAAATGTGTATTTACGACTGCAAAAATAAACAATAATCCTCAAAGTATAACTTCACTATTTCTTGATGCATCCATACATTAAAACTCTAAATCGGTGCAAATTTAGTGTTTTATTTCCGATTATCGGCTCATCTTGGCCTTAAAAATGCAACTATCGCATGCGTTTTGAGCCGATTCGGACCTAAATACTTCTTCACTTCTCCATCCTGAAGCGCTTGGGGTTGACGCCCTTCATGCGCAGGAAGAACTTGCTGAACGAGGCCGCGTCGGCAAACGACAGGCGCTCGGCTATCTGCGCTATGGTCAGGCTGGAGGAGGTGAGCAGCCAGGTGGCCTCGATGGTGAGCATCTGGTTGACGTAGTCCACGACGGTGCGCCCGGTGACCTGCCGGACGATGCGCGAGAGGTAGGTGGTGGTGATGTTGAGGCGGTCGGCATAGAAGGCGATGTCGTGGTGGCGGACGTAGTGCTGGCGCAGCAGGGCGTAGAAGGAGATGAAGAGGTCCTCGGTACGGCGCGTGATGTGGTTGGGGTGGAGCGCGTGGTCCTGGATGTCGACGAGGTCGAGGATGAAGACGGAGTAGAGGTTCTCCAGCACCTCGTCGGTGAAGGGCGTGGGGCGCATGATGTGGCGGCGGATGGCCGCGATGTCGTCGTCCAGCAGGCGGGCGTCGGCGGGCGAGAGCGAGAGTTTCGGCTCGCCGTACTGCACCAGCGGGTAGTAGGAGGCGCGGACGAGGTTGCGGAAGGCCGAGGTCTCGTACGTCATGCCTTCGTCCACGAGCAGGACGATGGCCTCGTAGACGGGGCTCACGGACAGGATGCGCAGGGGGAAGCCGGGCAGGTAGATGAAGATGTCGCCCTGGCGGATGGTGATTTCCCG
>JAFSXQ010000274.1 GCA_017444005.1 Bacteroidaceae bacterium
AGTTTATCAAGAGCAACGGCAAGACAGACCAGGCTTTCTGGCAATATCAGATTGGTACCCGCCAGCACGACACATGGGCTGGGCTGGCTTTTGAACAACTCTGTCTGAACCATCACAAACAGATAGAACAGGCTTTGGGTATAGTAGTCATTAGTACCAAAGTATATTCATGGACAGCTCCGCAAGCGGCAGAAAGGCTACGGGTAGGCGCGTCTGCGGGAATAGAGAAGGCACAGATTGACCTTATCATCAAACGTGCTGACAAGGTTATCAATGTCTGTGAAATGAAATTCTATGATGGTGACTATGTTATGAAGAAGAAAGACCATGACGATATTGAACGTAGGGTTCGGGCTTTCCGAGCAGCAAATGAAATCCGTCAGGCAATTCACCCTGTGCTTGTGACCACATACGGACTAGCGAACAACCAGTATAGCCACATATTCCAAAATGTAGTAACACTGAAAGACTTATTCAAGTAGACATCTGCCCCAAAATGAGGCAGATGTCTCTTGTACCAGTCAGACGTTCATATTAATGTTGGCTCGGTTTTCTATGCTATCTTCGCCCACGAAATATTGAGATGCTTCGTAGCATCATCGCCCATCACTCGCGCCTTTGGAACCGCAGCCTTGCCAAACAAGTGACTAATCCCAAAGGGCACCGTGACAAGTGTATGCTTTGGTTCGTCAAAGTGAGTTCCACGCATGGAACTCGCCAGTTCCACATGTGGAACTCATCAGTTCCACGCGTGGAACTCAAAAAAAAACGACGCCGCTGTGTTCAATGATAAAGATGCAAAAGTTTCTAATATGAATATTTGGAGAAGACGGAAAATAATTGTACTTTTGTAGCAGAGAATTTTGAAGAAGTATTGTAGAGTACTATGGTAAAGAAATATCGCGACATTGAACCCGAGACCGTTATGGCAGCCGAGCCCGTTGCCGCCTATGAAGCACGCAGAGGCAACTATGCCCCCTCCAAGTCTGTTTCCACAAGGGAGCGCGTGATGGCCAGCACGGTGTCGGTGGATGAATATTTCGACGAACTTATCTCGCTCGTTCACAAGGACTATGCAAATCTATGAGGTGAGAATCAGCCATAATGCGCACGCAGATATGGCCAACCTACGCGCCTTCCTGGACGCGATGCTGTCGGAGGAGGGTGCCATACGCTATGCGAACAACATGAGGGCTGAAATCAAGATGTTGTCTGTCTATGCGGATTGTTTTGGACGCACCACTTCAAAGACACTACGTGGTATTCACCCCGAGGCGCGCAAAATGGTATCGCATAATCGCCGCTGGCTATATGTATTCCACATCGAAGAATGTTTTGTAATCATCGACCGCATCCTTCCTGCGAAGATGGATAAGGGGTAAAGTGTCAACCGAAGAACTCGCCGTCGAAGCGTGACTGGTCGTAACTGCTGCCGTCGAAGCAGTGGGTGCAGATGCTGGACTTGGGCAGACCGATGGAGGCCACGAGGTCCTCGAGGTGGGCAAACTTCAGCGACGAGAGGCCGAGCCGACGGGCTATCTCCTTCACCATACGCTCGTACTCGGGCGTGCCCGTCTGGGCATATTTGTCCAGGTTGACCTTGTCGTCGCCCTCGAAGTCGCGGATTATCTGGCGAGTGATGAGTTCCATGTCGCTCTTGGAGGTGGTGAAACCGATGAACGGACAGCCATAGACCAGCGGGGGGCAGGAGATGCGCACGTGCACCTCACGGGCGCCATTCTCGAAGAACTCCTTCACGTTGTCGCGCAACTGGGTGCCGCGCACGATGGAGTCGTCACAGAACACCACGCTCTGGCCGCGCAGCAGGGCCTCGTTGGGGATGAGTTTCATCTTCGCCACCAGGTCGCGCCGACTCTGATTGCCGGGGGTGAACGAGCGCGGCCACGTGGGGGTGTACTTCAGCACGGCACGTTTGTAGGGAATCTTGGCCCCTACGGCATAGCCCAGGGCCATACCTACGCCCGAATCGGGAATGCCGCACACCAGGTCGGCCTTCACGTCGTCCCGCTCGCCCATCATCTGGCCGTTGCGTTCGCGCACATCTTCGGTGTTGACCCCTTCGTAGCACGAGGCGGGGAAGCCGTAGTAGACCCACAGGAAGGAACATATCTGGCAGCGTTTGAAGGCCGGCTGCATCACTTCGAGGCCGTCGGCCCGCAGGCGGACGATCTCGCCGGGCCCCACGTCGCGCAGCACCTTGAAGCCCAGGTTTGGGAAACTGGTCGATTCGCTGGATGCGGCGTAGGCCGACAGGCCCCACTCCACCAGTTCGCCGTTCTGCAGGCGCTCCCGATGGAGTTCCTCCTTGGTGCCGATGACGATGGGCGTGCGCCCCAGGAAGTCGCGCGCGGCGATGATGCCGTCCTCCGTAAGGATGAGCATGGAACAGGAGCCGCGGATTTTCTGATAGACCCGGTTGATGCCCTCGACGAACGTCCCGCCCATGTTGATGAGCAGGGCCACGAGTTCCGTCTGGTTGATGGTGTTGGCCGACATCTCGCTCAGGTGCATGCGCTGGGCCAGGAGTTCGTCGGCAATCTCGCGCAGGTTGTTGATCTTGGCCACCGTCACCACAGCATAGCGTCCCAGATGGGAGTTTACAATAATAGGCTGCGGGTCGGTGTCGCTAATCACACCCAGACCTTGGCAGCCTACAAACTGGTCGAGTTCTTCTTCGAACTTCGAGCGGAAATAGTCGCGCTCCAGCGAATGGATGCTGCGATTGAAACCACGCTCTTTGTCGAAGGTCACCATGCCGGCTCGGCGCGTTCCAAGATGTGAGTTATAGTCAGTCCCGTAAAACAGGTCGTTTACGCAATCTCTGGTGGAGATTGTTCCGAAGAAGCCTCCCATACTGTTACCTATTCTTTTTACCTATTTGTTATACCTATTCTTTACATTTATGCCTTGTAGAAGATGCGGTGTGCGCCGTCGATGATTTTGCCCACCAGTTCGGGATGCTGGGCGGCAAAGGTGTCGATGTGGCGCATGCGCTTCTCCTGCAGAATCTCGTCGACGGCAATCAGTATGCCGGTTTCCTCGACGTCGCCGAACCCGTCGTTGATGGCCGTACCGAAGAGGCGCATGGTGGGACTGAGGCCCATGTAGGCATTGACCAGGGGCGGAATGTTGTAGCCCAACTGGCGCACCTCGCGGTTCAGTATGCGATAGTCCTTGCGGAAGTCGTCCTCGACGAAAAGTTGCTCGAATTGCTTGGGGTCATGCTCCAAAACGAGCGGTTTCATCGGGAAAATCAGGTTATCGGGGTCGGGGAAATGCTTGCGCAGGAAATAGAGTATCATGTCGCGCGCCAGCCGGTCGTAACTGGGGTACATGGTGAACTTGCCGAAGAGGTAGCGCACGGACGGTTCGATGACCACCAGCGCCCCCAGTCCGTCCCACAGGTTGTCGAGGGCATAGAGTCCCTTGGTGCCCATGCGGGTGCTCTGGTACTCAAGCGTTACGAACGAGCGGCCGAGTTCGATGGTATAGGGGGCATAGTCGCGCATGAAGCGTTCGCTGAAGCGGAACATGTGGCTGGTGGCCAGGTGGGGCTGTCCGTCGTCGCCTACGCGCCAGTCCTTGCCCAGCAGATAGCGGTAGCCGCCGAGAATCTCCTCGTGCTCCGGGTCCCAGACGATGAGTTGCCGGTAGGGATTCTCGCAGGTGTCGAACTCGTCGAGGTCGAGGGCCTTACCCGTTCCGCCGCCGGCGTCGCGGAAGGCAATCTCGCGAAGACGCCCGATTTCGCGCAAGACGTTGGGCGAGTCCTGCCACGTGACGATGTAGACCTCGTTGTTGCTCTTGTTGGTGAACCGCAGCCGTTTGTCCTCTGTCAGTTCGCTCTTCAACACGTCTCGCGGAATCCGATCGATTATTTGCTCCACCATATCATTTACCATTTTGCCATTAACCATTTACAGTTTATAAACCTCCTGACGAACGAAATCGGCCCATTCCATCGGGTTTTTCGTCTTATCGAACGTCTGCCAGGGGATGGGCCGGCCGATGCGCACCGTATAGTGGTTGCCACGACCGCGATACATCTCGTCGGGCAGCAGGGCCATTGCGAAGTTGGGCAGGTGAAGGCGCTTGCAGACGTTGGCCACGCGGTAGAAGCGATTGGAGTTCTGCCCCAGGAAGTGGATGGGCACCACATCGTGCTGGTGCTTGCGGCTCTTGACGATGAAACTCTTGGTCCAGGGCAGGTCCTGCACGACGCCGTCGATGCGGCGACTGCACAGGCCGGCCGGGAACATGATGACGTGGTTGGGGCCCGTGAATATCTGCTCCACCATTTCAGGCAGATTGCGCGCCTGACTGCCTATCTTATTGACCGGCACACAGAGCGGGGCCAGGCCGGGAAGGTTCATCAGGAAGTCGTTGACCAAGTACTTGATTTTCCCATCATAGTGACCGCCCAGCACGGCGCCCAGCGTGAGGCCGTCGATGGCGCCCAGCGGATGATTGCTGACAAAGGTGCAGTACGGTGCATCCTGGGGAGGCAGGTTCTCCAAGCCCTCCACCTCGACGGTTACGCCCAGGTATTCGAGGGTCTTCTCGCAGAACTCCACACCCTGATAACCGCGCTGCAGATATTCGTTGCAGAAGTCCTCGTGAATGAGGCTGCGCAACCAGGAATAGACGAACCGGGGCACGAAGCGTGCTCGTTCTCCGAGTCGGGAACGAACGATAGCCTCTATGTCAATCACCTTCTCCATCGGGGTGTCTGCTATTTGATGCTGATGGTGCGGTTGTTGATACGGTAGCGGCCGCGCGGGAGCCCATTGAGCCAGTTGACGCCCGGATTGAGTTGCATGGCCACGTACAACGTGCCGGTATGGGTGTAGATGGGCAGCACTTGCTCGTATTTCGATGTGACGCGCAGGCTGCGCCCCTTTACGGCCAGGCGGACGGGATAGGCGCTCTGCACCATGCGGCCGGAAGGGATTTCGCCCCACCGCAGCGTCGACACGGTGACAGAATCCTTGGCCAGCCGGCGGCTCTGCTGCTTATCGGCTACGGCCCAGGTGCTTGTCAGTATCATTGCAACCAGCAAAAAGACACGAAATGGCACTTGATATTTCCTCATCGTAGTGTTGGCATTTACTAATTATGCGCAAAAATAACACGAAAAAGGCAAAAATGCAAATAAAGTCGGGAAAAATGCATCATTTCGCCCGAATTTTCATCGTTCGTCTTCCTTCGGAGCGTTTTCCTGGATATACTGGTCGAGGGAAATCCCGTCCAACTTCAGGAAGCAGGAACGCACCGTCTTCATCGAACCGAACCCGGCATCGAGGCAGTCGCCAAGGGCGGAAATCTCGCCCCGGCGGATGCGGCGTTTCAGTTCATCCAAACGGTAGCGGTTGATGTACTCGTGCACGTTGTTGTAGCCCTGACTGCGCAGACACTGCAACAGCAACTGGCGGTTGATGCCCACCTCGCTGCAGAGCACGTCGCGGTTAAAGGTATAGTCCGTCCAGGCATCGACGTGGTGCTGCATCCAGAACTCCGTACGCTGGAAACGCTGAAGGTTGGCCTCGTTGAAGTCCGACTCCGACTTCTTCAGTTCCTCATCCGAAGGAGCCTTCTCCACCTCCTTGACCACGGGCTTGGGCAGTTCCAGGGCGAGCGACTCCAGCGTACGCAGGCAGAGATAGGAATTGAGCAGCGTGAAGATGACGGCATAGACCATGATGAGCCGGGTGCTGTAGTTGAACGCGATAATCAGGAAGAACACCGCGCTCAGGCCTAAAAGCACACTGTAGGCAATCAGATAGCGGGGATACTGCACATGCGTCAGGCGGCGAGGCAGCAGGAAGATGTTGGCAATGTAGTAGAAACTGGTGAACAGCATGCCCAGGCGGGCCAGAAGGTCGCTGGTGAGCAGGTTGCGCCGCACATCGTCGAACGACTCGATGACCGCCCCACGACTGCCCACGAGTGCGCCCAAGGCATAGAAACTGAGGAACACGAGAGCCGGCAGGGCGTAGCGCCACATGCGGCCCCACTGCAAGTAACCCGGCATGGGTATGCTGAGCGGATAGATACTCTGCAAGAACGAGATGACAAGCAGGGCCGCCAGCATGGCAGGGTGCATCACACCCGCATGGGGGCCCTCGGTGGAGGCATAGGGGGCTATCAAGAAGAAACTGGCCGCAAAGATGCCCATGATCCAGGCGATGGCCAGGAACTTCACCTGATGACGGGCGAACAAGGCCATGACAGCCGTCAGTACCAAGTGTGCCATACCGCACGCAAGAAAAATATTGAAATAGATGGCTTCGGCATTCATAAGCACATATCAATTACGCAATTCGGGAGCAAAAGTACGCAAAAAAATTCAGTTACCCAAATTCTGAGCCTATAAGTATGACAAAAAAACAGCAGGCAGGAAGGCACGGAGAAACACCGAACTTGCGGTGAAATGGGACTTTTTTACGTATTCACACGTCTTAACCGGAATGCAGGCGATGCGATGCGAAGGGCGAAATCACGCCAAAAACGGGGCCAGTAACGAGCCGAACCAAACGGACAAAATAATAAGGAGACACGCGCGCACGTAAAAGTATGTGTAGAGAAACATGATTATCAACGGGTTAAGCCCACACTGAAGATATAGCCCGAAGAAAATCACAAAATTTTGAAAAATAAATTTGGATTTATTAACCGAAATATCAAAACTTTTTCGTACCTTTACAGCCAAATTGTAGAAGACGTGCCTGATTGTACCAAAATGAGTTATAACTACCACACTCCTGTAATGCTCCAAGAAACCCTTGCGGGCCTCGGAATAAAGCCCGATGGAGTATACGCCGACCTCACCTTCGGCGGTGGTGGACATAGCCGTGCCATACTGGCCGGACTGGGCACAAAAGGACACCTGTACGGCTTCGACCAGGACCTGGCCGCCGAAAAAAATGTGCCCCAGGATGATAGATTCACCTTCGTCCGGAGCAACTTTAGGTATGTGGGCAACTGGATGCAATACTACGGCGTGGAACAACTCGACGGCATACTGGCCGACCTGGGCGTAAGCAGTCACCACCTGGACGAGGCTGAACGCGGATTCAGTTTCCGGTTCGATGCGCCCCTGGACATGCGCATGAACCAGCGCGCAGGCCTGACCGCACACCGGGTGGTGAACGAATACACCGAAGAGCAACTGGCCGACATCTTCTACCTGTACGGCGAACTGAAGCAGAGCCGGCGCGTAGCCGCCACCATCGCAAAGGCACGCAGCACGGCACCCATCGAGACCACGGGCCAGTTGGCAGAGATGCTGACCCCCATCCTGGGCTTCGGTCGCGAGAAGAAAGACCTGGCGCGCGTCTTCCAGGCACTGCGCATAGAGGTGAACGGCGAGATGAAAGCCCTGCGGCAGATGCTGCACAGCGCCACGCAACTGCTGGCCCCGGGCGGACGGCTGGTGGTGCTGACCTACCACTCGCTGGAGGACCGCATGGTGAAGAACATCATCCGAAGCGGCAATCCCGAGGGAAATGCCAGTCAGGACATCTACGGCAACTCCCTGTCGCCGTTGCGCAGCGTGGGGAAGATGCAGGTGCCCAGCACCGAGGAGCAGAAGGGAAACCCGAGAAGCAGAAGCGCAAAACTGAGAATCGCAGAAAAGATCTGACCAATGACAAAAGAGAAAGAAAACATAAAAGCAAAGGACACCGTGGACGGGAAAAGAGACGAACACGTGAAGGGCACGCACCGGCGACGCTGGTGGGGCTCGCTGTTCACCGAGGGAGAATCGGATGCCGGCGAGGGCAAGAATCTGAAGGACGTCGTCCGCGCCATGCATATCGACGGACGATGGTTCTTCCGCCAGATTCCCTTCCTGCTCTTCATCCTCTTCTGCATCCTGCTCATGGTCACCAACCGCTACCAGGCGCAGCAGGAAATCATCGAGAAGGAACAACTGCAGCACGACGTCGAGGAATGGCGGTACAAGGCGCTGACACGGTCCAGCGAACTGACCACACTGACCCGGCAGAGCCAAATCGAAGAACGGCTGAAAGCCTACGGCGACAGCACCCTGACCGCCCCGCAAGATCCCCCATTCACCATAAACCCTAACGAATAACGCCCCATGGCTGCCAATACGAACAAGAAAACCATCAAACGCTTCAGAATGATACTCATCGGTATCAGTCTGATTGGGGTGTACATACTGGGAACGGCACTCAACACCATGCTCTTCCAGGCCGACTACTGGCACCAGGTGGGCCAGCGCTTTGTCTCGGACAGCATCGACGTACAGGCCATGCGCGGCAACATCATCTCGGCCGACGGCAAGGTGATGGTGGCCTCGCTGCCGCAGTACCGCCTGTTCATGGACTTCATCGTCATCGACAAGGACAGTGTGGCGCGCGAGAAGGCGCAGCGCTGGCGCGACTCGGTGCTCTACGAGAAGGCCGACAGCATTGCCCTGGGCCTGCACGAGATATTCCCCGACCGCTCGACACAGTGGTTCCACGACCGCCTGCTCGAAGGGCGCAAGCGCCGTTCACACGCCTGGAACCTCTATCCGCGACTGGCCACCTACATCCAATACAAGCAGTGCAAGGACCTGCCCCTGCTGCGCGAGACCCCACTGAAGGGCGGCTTCAATCCCGAGGAGGTCATGCTGCGCATCAAGCCCTACGGTTCGCTGGCCAGCCGCACGCTGGGCAACGTGAAGAAGGACAGTCTGGGCGACACCATCCGCGGTACCAGCGGCCTGGAGTACTGCTACGACAGCATCATGCGCGGGCACAACGGCATCAAACACCGCATGAAGGTGCGCGACCGCATGGTGAACTTCTACGACCGCGAACCCGTCACCGGCCACGACCTGGTGACCACCATCGACGCCACCATGCAGGACATCGCCGAGAAGGCCCTGGTGAACAAGTTGCGCGAGGTGGGCGGCGAGAAGGGCGTGGTCATCCTGATGGAAGTGCCGACGGGCGACATCAAGGCTCTGGTGAGCATGACCCGCTACCGCAACGAGCAGACCGGCA
>JAFSXQ010000275.1 GCA_017444005.1 Bacteroidaceae bacterium
AAGGGCAGCGAGGCCAGAGCCGAAGTGATTGGCCTGGACTTCGACGGAACCGACGGCATTGAGGGCATGGAAATGGAGAATGAGTCCGATGGCAAATGCCTTTATGACCTGAGCGGTCGCCGTGTTGCAAAGCCCACGAAGGGACTGTACATCGTGAACGGTAAAAAGGTGCTCTTCTGATTCTTGCTCCGCACGCTTCGCAAGCGGCAAGCCGTTTACCTCTTTCTTAATTACTAATTCTTAATATTGTAAGACAATGAAAAAGCAATATATAAAGCCCTTGATTGAAGAAGTGCTGACGGACAGCACGGACATCATCGCTTCCAGCATAGATGCCCTGGCCGACATCGACTACATTGACATCACCACCGACGACACAGAAACACTCGGTATAGGCGAGGGTTACAGCCGGTTGGACGACATTGATTGGAACAATGCGTTGTAAGGGGACATACTAAAACCGATACCTGAAACGTTCTTATTATAAAATAAGAATCTCACATCTGACAAATATTTCCTGAAATGAGAAGAAATCTGACTATGACTATGTTGCTCGGCCTGGTGTACATCCTGGCCGGCAACATAGATGCAGTGGCACAGACCTTCCGCCACTATACCACCACCGAAGGCCAGGAATGGCAGGAGTCGAAAGCGTCGCTCAGCGGACGGGCCGCCACAGACCCGGTGCTGACCATCACGGGGCAGGAGCAGGGTCACGTGTTCCGGGCCTGGGGCACGTGCTTCAACGAACTGGACCTGGATGCTTTGGAACTTTTGAAGCCCGACGAGCAGGAGGAGGTGATGCGCCGGCTCTTCGCCCCCGAGGGTGACCTGCACTTCACCCGCGGACGCCTGACGATGAACGCCAACGACTACTCAAGGGCGTGGTACTCGTGCGACACGGTCAGCGGCGACTTCCAGTTGAAATACTTCAACATCGAGCACGACAAGGCGAACGTCATCCGCTTGATAAAGAAGGCGCAGCAGCAACAGCCCGCAATGACCTTCTGGGTGTCGCCCTGGAGCCCCCCGGCATGGATGAAGATTAACCAGGAGTACTGCGTGGCCAGCAGTCCGTTCAACACGCAGCAGAAGGAGAAGGATTACCTGCTCTTCGACGACGGCGGCACGCCCGACCCGAATGAGATGCAGTTCCTAGGCGAGACGCGGGGCAAGTTCCCCCACAAACTGGCCTCGCAGAACTACATGATTCAAGACCCGCGCTACCTGCAGGCCTATGCCAACATGTTCTGCCGCTTCATCGAACTGTATCGCGAGGAGAACATCCCCATCGACATGGTAATGTACCAGAACGAGGCCTACTCATACACCCCCTATCCCGGTTGCGCCTGGACGGCGGAGGGAACTATCAAGTTCAACAAGGAGTATCTGGCCCCCACGCTGAAGGCGAAGCACCCCGAGGTGAAACTCTACCTGGGCACGTTCAACACCAACCGCAACGACTATGTGCGGAAAATCGTAGACGGACTGACGGGAGACGTGGAGGGCCTCGGCTTCCAGTGGGAGGGCCGCGAGAACCTCGACGACATGCGCCAGCGCTACCCCGGGCTGCACCTCATCTCCTCGGAGAGCGAGTGCGGCAACGGGCAGATGAACTGGCGGGCCGGCGAGCACACCTTCCACCTGCTGGCCGACTACATCGGCCGCGGTTGCGACGAGTACTACATCTGGAACTTCATCCTCTGCGACCAGGGCCGCAGTCCGTGGGGCTGGAAGCAGAACGCCCTTATCCAGGTGAAGTCGGCCAATCGGAGCCATCGCTACACGCCCGAGTTCTACGCCGTGAAGCACTTCTCGAACCTTGTCTGTCCCGGTAGCCGCATGCAGGGCTATGTGCCCCGCGAGCAGACCCAGGGGCTGCCCGTCATCGTCTTCCAGCGGCCCGACGGCAAGTATGTGGTCATCGCCGGCAACCAGACCGACCAGCAGCGCACAGCCACCGTACGCCTGGGCCGGAAGTACCTGAACATGACGCTGCCCGCCCATTCGTTCCACACATACATCTCCAAATGAGTGTCCCCCTTACGTGGAATGAGTCCCTTATCGAAACAAACAGCCTAACTATCTAACCAGTATGAAAAAGATTCTGACCCTTACCCTGTTGCTTGGCCTTGCCCTTGGTGCTAAGGCACAGGCCGAACTCTACCCCAAACACTTCAGCCTGGAACAGGTGACCCTGCTGGACGGCCCCATGAAGACGGCCATGGAACTGAACTTCCAGATGCTGATGCAGTACGACGTGGACCGCCTGCTGACGCCCTTCGTCCGCCAGTCGGGCCTGGCCGCCACCACCGACACGAAGAGCCCCTACTACCAGTGGCTGACGAAGCACCCCAACTTCGGGAACTGGGGCGGCGACGCCGGATTCGACCTGAGCGGCCACGTGGGTGGTCACTATCTGACGGCACTGGCGCTGGCATGGGCCGCCTGCCGCGAGACCGGCATGAAGGCCCGGCTGAAGGAGCGCATGGAATACATGCTGGCCGTGATGAAGGACTGCCAGGACCAGTACGACCAGAACACCGAGGGCCTGTACGGCTTCATCGGCGGCCAGCCCATCAACGAGTCCTGGAAGCAGATGTACCAGGGCAGCACCGAGGCCATCGGTAAGAATTGGGGCTGGGTGCCCTTCTACTGCCAGCACAAGATTCTGGCCGGCCTGCGCGATGCCTACATCTATGGCGGCAGCGACAGCGCCAAGGAGATGTTCCGCAAGATGGCCGACTGGAGCGTGAACCTCATCGGCCGGGTGAGCGACACCGACCTGCAGGGCTTCCTCAACTGCGAGCACGGCGGCATGAACGAGAGCCTGCTGGACGCCTACCAACTGTTTGGCGACGAGAAGTACCTGACGGCAGCCAAGCGCTTCACCCACAAGACCATGCTCGACGGCATGCAGACACTCAACACCACCTTCCTGGACAACCGCCACGCCAACACGCAGGTGCCCAAGTACATCGGCATGGAGCGCATCGGGGAAATTCAGCAGAGTGTGCTCGACGGTTCCCCCGTCGAGACAAACAAATACCTCACCGCTGCCCAGAACTTCTGGACGGACGTGGCCCAGAACCGCACCGTGTGCATCGGCGGCAACTCCGTGGCCGAGCACTTCCTGACCGTGGCCAGCAGCAACCGCTACATCGACCACCTGGACGGCCCCGAGTCGTGCAACACGAACAACATGCTGAAACTGTCCGAAATGATGAGCGACCGCACGGGCGATGCCCAGTACGCCGACTTCTACGAGCAGGCCATGTGGAACCACATCCTCTCCACCCAAGACCCCACGACGGGCGGCTACGTCTACTTCACCACCCTTAGGCCCCAGGCCTACCGCATCTACTCGCAGGTGAACCAGGGCATGTGGTGCTGCGTGGGCACGGGCATGGAGAACCACTCGAAGTACGGACACTTCATCTACACCCACGACGGCAAGGACGTGCTCTACGTCAACCTCTTCACCCCGTCCCGTCTCGCGAGTGACGATTTCATCATCACCCAGGAGACCATGTTCCCCGCCGTAGACCCCACCGCCTCGAACATACCCACACCACAGACCGCCACAACCACCCTCACCGTCGGTAAGGCCGGCACCTACACCATAGCCGTGCGCCATCCCGCCTGGGCAGGCAAGGAATTCTCCATCGCGGTCAACGGCACTGTGCTCAACGGTTTGCCCGTTGAGGCCGGTAAGGCCAACTACGTCAGCATCCACCGCACCTGGGCCGAGGGCGACAAGATTGTGGTCTGGCTGCCCATGGAGGTGCGCTACGAGGTGTGCCCCAACTACACCGACTACATCGCCTTCAAGTTCGGCCCCATACTGCTGGCCGCCAACGTGTCGGCAGAGGGCGAGACACTGCCCAACGAATACGCCGGCGCCGGACGCATGGACCATGCCCCGGGCTCGAGAGCCTCGTCGAAGAACCTGCTGTCGGCCCCACTGCTCATTGGCGAGCGTGCCGACGTGCTCAAGCGCATACAGCCCCTCGACCTCTCGAAACTGACCTTCACCATCGATGCCAGTCGCGAAGGCGTGGAGACCTATAAATGGAAGACGCTGACCCTGCAGCCCTTCCACCAGATTCACCATGCCCGCTACTCCTGCTACTGGTATCAGCAGACGGCCGAAAACTTTGCCAACAGCAGCATGGCACAGACCGAGGCTGCCAACGAGGCCCTGCAGGCCCGCACACTGGACTTCGTGGCCCCCGGCGAACAGCAGAGCGAGGCCGGACACGACTACAACTACAGCAGCGACTCCAGCAAGGGCAACTATAACGGCGAGAACTACCGCGACGCCCGGGCCGGAGGCTATGTGCAGTACACCCTGTTCAACCCCGACGGCGAGGACGATGCCCTGTCCGTCCTGTGCCGCTTCACCACGGCCGACCAGGGGCGCAAGGCCTCGCTGCTGGTGGACGGAGAGAAGATTGCCAACATCACCATCCCCTCGTCCGTACGAAACAGCGAGAACGGCTTCTACAACATCGAATACCCCATCCCGGCCGCCCTGGTCAAGGATGCACAGGGGCAGGTGAAACGGCAGTTTGTGGTGCGACTGGCTGCCACAGAGGGCACCATGAATCCGGGCCTCTACTACCTGCGACTGATGAAGGGCTACGTGGAAAACGCCAATGCCTATCAGTTCCGGGCACAGGACTGGACCACGGGCGACCAGAACCGCATCCCCGCCACCAACATCACCTACGACACCGAACGCAATGTCATCAAGGCCAAAAGCACGGGGGCTAACAACATCGCCCTGATGATGAAATACCAGAATCTGGACTACGACATCGACAAGAGCCAAATCTACCTGGTGGTGCGCGGCACCGGACTGAGCACCACCTCCACGGCCTCCTACCTGTGGTGGCTCAACGGCAAGAACAGAGGCTCGCAGGTGGCACCCACCACCCGCAAGAGCATCACCGTGGACGGCGAGAAGCAAACGCTGATAGCCTGGGACATGACCCAGAGCGGACTCTACGACAACTTCACGGGCGACCGCCCCAGTGTGTGCGTGGGACAGACCATCTTCGGACTGACCTCCACAAAGAGCGACGGTTCGTGCGAAATCCACGACATCAACTTCATTGCCAACGTGGACGAGTACATCTCCGAGGCCACACGCATCGCTTCGGTCTACACCCCGGCAGCCAACGGCACCGTCTACACGCTGCAGGGCATCCGCTCGCGCAACCCGCAAAAGGGCGTGTTCATCCAAAACGGAAGGAAATATATCAGAGAATAGCATACCGGACATCATCAACTGGAAAGATATGAAAAAACACATCGCTGTTCTCCTGCTGGCCAGCATGACATGGAGCAGCA
>JAFSXQ010000276.1 GCA_017444005.1 Bacteroidaceae bacterium
CGGCAAGTATGGCGATGTCTACGTGACGACCGAGGACGGCTCGGAGGGCGAGAAGGGCTTCGTGACGCAGCACAGCGTGTTGCAGCGCGGGCCGAAGTTCGACCTGATACAGACCTGCGGCCCCACGCCGATGATGAAGGCCGTGGCCCGCTATGCCTTCCAGCAGGACATTGAGTGCGAGGCATCGTTGGAGAACCTGATGGCATGCGGGCTGGGCGCCTGTCTGTGCTGCGTGGAGAAGACCACGTCGGGCAACCTGTGTGTGTGTAAGGAAGGACCAGTATTTAACGTAAAGCAACTGTTATGGCAAGGCTGAGTGTAAAAATCAATAACCTGCAGCTGAAGAACCCTGTGATGACTGCCTCGGGCACGTTCGGCTACGGGCTGGAGTTCCAGGATTTCATGCCGCTCGACGGCATTGGCGGCATCATCGTGAAAGGCACGACCCTGCGCTCACGCGAGGGCAACGACTATCCCCGCATGGCTGAGACGCCTATGGGGATGCTGAACTGCGTGGGTTTGCAGAACAAGGGCGTCGACCACTTCTGCACGCACATCTATCCGCAGATCAAGGACATCGACACCAACATGATTGTCAACGTCAGCGGTTCGTCGCCCGAGGACTATGCCGAGTGTGCCGCACGCATCGACGGGCTGGAGCGCATTCCTGCCATCGAGCTGAACATCTCGTGCCCCAACGTGAAGGACGGTGGAATGGCTTTCGGCGTGACGACGAAGGGTGCGTCGAGTGTGGTGAGGGCTGTCCGCGAGCGTTACCACAAGACGCTGATTGTGAAGCTGTCGCCCAACGTGACCGACATCACCGAGATAGCCCGTGCCGTCGAGGCCGAGGGAGCCGACTCCGTGTCGCTCATCAACACGCTGATGGGCACGGCTATCGACATTGAGCGCCGCCGCCGCGTGCTGAGCATCGGCACTGGCGGGCTGAGCGGCCCGGCGGTGAAGCCTGTGGCGCTGCGCATGGTGTGGCAGGTGGCACGTGCCGTGAAGATTCCCGTTGTCGGGCTTGGCGGCATTGTGTCGGCCACCGATGCCATCGAGTTCCTCATGGCTGGTGCTACGGCCATCGAGATAGGCACTGCCAACTTCCTCGACCCAGCCGTCAGCATCAAGGTGCGCGACGGCATAGACGCCTGGCTCGATGCGCACGGCTGCAACAGCGTGCAGGAAATCATCGGATGTGTTGACTAAGAAAACCGCCATCGTCATGAAGAAGTCACTTTTGTTCCTCCTGATGTTCGTCCTGTCGTTGGGCAGCGTGACCGCCCAGCAGCTGGCTTTTCCTACGGCCCAGGGCTGGGGACGCTATGCCACTGGCGGCAGGACAGGCACCGTCTACCACGTCACCAACCTGAACGATTCAGGCGCAGGCTCGCTGCGCGATGCCGTCAGCCAGCCCAACCGCATCGTCGTGTTCGACGTGGCCGGCGTCATCAACATCTCGTCGCGCATCGTGTTCAAGAACAACCTCTACGTGGCCGGTCAGACGGCTCCCGGCGAGGGCATCACCGTCTATGGCGACGGCGTGTCGTTCTCGGGCGCCAACAACATCATCGTCCGCTACATGCGCTTCCGCATGGGTCACAACGGCTCCAGCGGCAAGGACGCCGCAGGCCTGGCCAACGGTCAGAACATGATGTTCGACCATTGCTCGTTTGCCTGGGGACTCGACGAGACCTTCTCCATCAATCCCGACGGCAAGGGACTGACACCGCAGAACATCACCCTGCAGCACTGCATCGTAGGCCAGGGACTGATGACACACTCGGCGGGCGGGCTGATGCAGACCGACTCCGTGTCGCTCATCGGCAACCTGCTCTGCGACAACTCCACCCGCAACTTCAAGGTGAAGGGCCGCAACCAGTATGCCAACAACATGGTCTACAACTGGTCGAACGGAGCCTACATCATGGGGGGCGACTCAGAGGGCAAGTCGTATGTGAACATACAGTCGAACCTGTTTATCAACGGGCCGGCCAAGGGTGGGGCAGCCTTCACGGGAGGCAATGCCGATTTTCACTGCTACGGTGCAGACAACTGGCAGGACAGCAACATGGACGGTGTGTTCGACCCCAAGGAGATTACCGACTACAACGCCGCCACCCGCGAGGCCGTTGCTTACAACTATCCCGTGCTGGAGCTGAACCCTGGCCGCACCCTGCTCGAGACCAACCTGCCCACGGTAGGTGCCTCGCTGCCCTATCGCGACCCAGTCGACTGCTATATGGTGGACGAAGTGCTCAGCTATGGCACCAAGGGCGCGCTGATTTCCAACGAGGAGACGCTCATCTACGGCGCACCTTCCACGTGGAGGGTCTACGGCGGTGAGAAACGTGCCGATGCCGACGGCGA
>JAFSXQ010000277.1 GCA_017444005.1 Bacteroidaceae bacterium
GACACTGGCGCGGAACATCATCGCCATACTCACGTGGGGGCTGTACTTCATCATCGTGCTGGTCATACTGAACGTGCCAAAGTCGGGCATCAGCATCGTTACCGCCGGTCTGGCCACGGGTCTCGGTTTCGCCATGCAGGACCTCATCGAGAACTTCTTCTACGGTCTGTCGTTGATGACGGGCCGTCTGCGCGTGGGCGACTATATCGAATGCGACGGTATCATGGGCCGTGTGGAGAGCATCACGTACCAGAGCACGCAGGTCATCACGGCCGACGGCTGCGTCATTGCCTTCCTCAACAAGGCCCTGTTTAGCAAGAACTTCAAGAACATGACGCGCAACCACAGTTACGAACTCATCAGCATCCCCGTCGGCGTGGCCTACGGAACGGACGTGGAGGCCGTACGCCAGATGCTCGTTCAGGCCCTGAAGCCAATCTGCCAGCAAACCAATGCGGCCGGAATGCCCATGACCGACCCCGACCGCCCCGTTCAGGTGCGCTTTGCCGACTTCGGTGACAGCAGCGTCGACCTGAAGATTCTCGTCTGGATGCTGGTCGAGGAAAAATATGCCCTGACGGCCCGCATCAAGGAGTCCATCTACAACACACTGAACGAGAACAATATCGAGATTCCCTTCCCGCAACGCGACATACACGTTATCAAATAAAGTCACCATGAAATACACCATCCTTCCCTTACTCGCAAGCCTCCCTACCCTTTCCGCGTGGAGCCAACAGCGCCCCAACGTTCTGCTCATCGTTGCAGACGACTTGGGCTACGGCGACGTCAGCGCATACGGCAGCACAACCATTTCTACACCCAACATCGACCGTCTGGCACACGGTGGGGTGTGCTTCACAAACGGCCACGCAGCCTCGGCCACATCCACGCCCAGCCGCTACGGGCTGCTCACAGGCATTTATCCCTGGCGACGGAAGACGAACATTCTGCCTGGCGATGCACCACTCATCATTGGCGAGGAACAGTTCACACTGGCCCGGCTATTCCAAAACGCAGGCTATCGGACAGGCGCAATAGGCAAGTGGCACCTGGGCATCGGGCGAGGGAAAATCGATTGGAACCACACCATCAAACCCGGCCCGAACGAGATTGGCTTCGACTATTCTTGCATCCTGCCGGCCACCGTCGACCGCGTCCCCTGCGTCTACGTCGAGAACGGCAATGTCGTAGGTCTCGACCCTGACGACCCTATCGAAGTCAACTACAAGAAGAATTTCGAGGGGCAGCCGACAGGTGCTACCCATCCGGAACTGATGACCAAGGTGACGCCTTCGCACGGCCACAACAACACGGTCATTAACGGCATCCCACGCATCGGATTCATGCGCGGCGGCAAATCGGCCTTGTGGAACGACGAGGAAATGGCCGGCTATTTGGTCGGGAAGGTGACGGACTTCATCGAGCAACAGCCACAGGGACAGCCTTTCTTCCTTTACTACGGTCTGCATGAGCCTCACGTTCCGCGCATCCCGAACGCGAAATTCGTGGGCTCCACCAGCATGGGGTCACGCGGCGATGTCATCGTCGAGGCCGACTGGTGTGTTGGTGAGGTTATCCATAAACTCGAGGAGAAGGGCCTGTTGGAAAACACCATCGTCATCTTCACCAGCGACAACGGTCCCGTGCTAGACGACGGATATAAGGATCAGGCAGCCGAACTCGTTGGCGACCATGACATGAACGGAGGCTATCGGGGTGGCAAATACAGTCTCTACGAAGCCGGCACGCGCGTGCCCTTCTTCGTCTACTGGCAAGGTCACATCCGTCCCGTCGTCTCCGATGCGCTGGTGGCCCAGCAAGATCTCCTGGCCTCCTTTGCCCACATGCTCCACCACCCCCTGCCCGAGGGACTCGACTCTGAAGACCATCTGTCCACCTTCCTCGGTAAGTCCAAGAAGGGGCGTAAAGGTATGGTCGTCGAGGCTGTCGGCCGCTTGGCCTACCGCACACGCGACTACGCTCTCCTCCCCGCCTACAAAGGAGCCAAGCGGAGCATTACGGGCAATGAGATGGGCATCGTCGACACCCTGTCACTCTTCGATCTCCGTTCCGACAAAATGCAAGAAACAAACATCATCCACTCGAAACGCAAACTTGCCCGGCAAATGCAAGATGCGCTGGAGAAGGAACAAACGAAATAAACACACACCGCTGCTAACAAAGAAAAATCCCCTGTGAGCAATCACTCACAGGGGCTTCTCTCATGAAAAACGGCGGCTACCTACTCTCCCACTTACGCAGTACCATCGGCGCGGGCGGGCTTAACTGCTCTGTTCGGAATGGGAAGAGGTGGAACCCCGCCACTATAGCCACCTTAAAATAAGGC
>JAFSXQ010000278.1 GCA_017444005.1 Bacteroidaceae bacterium
GAGGGAGGGGAAGGTATGGTGCCGACTGAACGAACGGATGATCAGGGCCACGATCAAAAGCACAATCGTAGCCATCAGGGGAACGCCCATGAACATGCCCGTCTCGCTTTCGTAGTAGAGGTCGAAGCCGATGTAGGCCACGTAGCCGAGGAAAGCCGCCGACGGCAGGTATTGCAGCAACCGCCACCAGCCGCGCAAACGCAGGCAGTAGCCTGTCAGCCAAGCGCAGATGCTCACCATCAAGGCCGTCAGCGCTGCCCCCACGACGGGCCAGCGATATAGCATGAGCAGCGCACGGCCAACCCACCAGAGTGCCCCCCACGGTCGTCCCTCCATGAAGTGCATGAGCACGGCATTGGACGACCAGAACGAGTACTCGCGTGCCTGTGTCAGCACATCGCCGTACCACAGCCATGCCCAAAGCCAAACGAGTACAAAGAACACCACCGCCACGGGTAGCAACAGTGGTGTCCTGGTCTTTGGGTGAGTTTCTTTCTTTTGGACTTTCGCCATACGCCGGGCGGGTTAGGCTTCGCTGAACTCGTCCTTGCCCACACCGCACAGGGGACATACCCAGTCTTCGGGCAGGTCTTCGAATGCCGTGCCGGGAGCGATGCCGTTGTCGGGATCGCCTACTGCGGGATCGTACTCGTAACCGCAGACGTCGCAAACATACTTCTTCATAGTTGTCAGGTTTTTTTTAGGTTAATATTTCGATATTTCGATATTTCGGGATTTCGGGATTCGACATTCCGATGTTCTATTTCACCACTTTCTTGCCATTCACGATGTACAGGCCCTTCTGTGCCTTTGCCACGCGGCGACCGGTGAGATCGTAGACGGCGGCGTGGGCGTTGTTGCCGGCTGCGATGCTGCTGATGGCATTGGGCTTCTCGGTGGTGCAGGGGGTGTCGGTCATGTCGTAGTTGGCCGTCATCACCTTCACGTTGTCGATGCCCAGGTCGGTTACGCACTTGGGCAGGGCCTCGCTCTTCTTGTTGGTGGCATAGATGAGGTTGCCGTCCTGGTCGTAGAACTTGTGGCCGGCGTAGTTAGTGCCCCGGAAGGTGATGGTCTTCTTGTTCGACGACAGGGTGTAGTAGTCGTCGTTGGACGGTGCTGCGTCAGCCGTGAACAGGGTGTAGTCGCCGCCAACGTAGGTTGCCGAGGGACTGCTCATCAGGAACTGGTTCTTGCTCTCGTCGCTCATGGGCACGCGGTTGCCGCTGGCGTCGGGAATGGCCTCGAAGATGTTGTCCTTGATGGCGGGATGGGTGATGACGCGGTCGTCGATGAACATGATGTTGCCGAGTTTCTTCTCGTACTTCTGCATGTAGTTCTTGGCCGAATTAATCTCAGCCTGACTGGTGGAGACGAGATAGTTGGCGTAGTCGCTCACATGCACCTTGGAGATGGGAACGAACATGCCGTAGGCCTCGAAGAACTCCGACAGGTCGGCCTGGGCCACGTCGCAAATCATCTTGGCCAGGTGCAGATAGTCCTTGGCGCCGGTGGCCACGTTGACGGTGCCGGTGACGGTGTTCCCTTCGTTGTTCACGTAGGTGACGTTGGCCGTCGAGGTTCCCTTGTTGATGGGCGACTTGCGCATCTTGCGGAACAGGTTGGGCAGGAACTGGTCGTCGTGGTGCTGGACGTGGAAGTAGAGGTAGAGTTGGTAGAACATGGAGGTGGTGAGCCAGATGTCGCGCTTCGACCACGGTGTCAGGGCAGCCAGTTGCTTGAAGTTCTCAGCCGGGCCGTCGCGGCGGCTGGCGGTGATGCCCTGCTCGAAGACGTTGATGTTGGAGAACATGTTGTTCGAACTCTCCGTCGTGCCAATCACGTTGATGCTGGCCTGATGGTTGTGCCCGATTTCATGGCTGGGGCCCCAGATGTTGCCGCCGCGGCGCATCTTGTCGTAGTTCATGACGGTGGGGATGGTCGATTCGGTGTACCAGGTGCCTCGCGTCGTGGAGTGCATATAGGAACTGGCTCCCGAGAAGACGTTCCAGATGTTGTTGTAGCGGCCCTCGAAGTCCTCCACGCCCATGTAGCGGTCCTCGTTGGTGGGAATCTGCTCCCAGATGCGGGTCAGGCCCTCAATCTCATTGGGCTCGGCCTGTAGCAGCAGGTCGCGGTCGATCTGGAATACCAGGTGCTTGGTCTTGAGGTTGATGAAGGGAGCCTTCAACAAATCCTGCTGCAGCAGTTTCCAGTCGGCGTTGGTCATGTTGCGCGTGGCATCCCAGTAGCCGTTCAGTTGTCCGCCCTCGATGTGGATGGTGATGTCGCTGTAGCGCGAGAGTTGGCGGTTCGTGCCCGTCGTGCCCGACTTGATGCGGTGCAGCACATAGAGCATCTTTTGCTCCGAGAAGCGGAACAGGTTCAGTCCCTGCTTCAGCGCCGTCTGTGCGCCCGTGGAGTGATTACCGGCCACGCCGTCGGTGCTGACGGCTTCCAGATAGAGTTCGGCCGTGCTCTTGGGGTTGGCGTTTACATAGATATAGATGATGTCACCCGGGTTGGCCACGATGCCGGTGGGACCGGACAGGCGACCGAAGGCGTTGCTCATGGTGAAGTTGCTGGAGTTAGCCATTTCCTCGTCGTGGCTGTAGATGCCGTAGTCGGCCACGCGGAAGAACTTCTCGTAGTCGGCCGTGTAGCCCGTCGACTTGTTGGTGTACTGCTGCCAGGTGTTGTTCTTCACCTTCAGCACCATCTGCTTCATGTCGGCGTTCAGGGCGGCAAAGTCCTCGTTCCCGGCCAGGGCCTCGTCCGTCAGGGCCTGGATGTCGGCCTTCAGCGTCGTGCAGGCCTTGTCCTCGAACAGGTTGTTCAGGTTCGTTTGCAACTTGGTCTTGTTCTTCACGAGGTCCTCGTAGGCATTCTGCCCTGCACGGGCGGCCTCGATGTCTTCAGCCGTCAGCGTCACCTCCTCGAAATGCCACTCGCTGGCTGCGGCGTCGGTGCTCCAGTACACGACGTTGTGGCCTTGCGAACTGGCATCGTGCAGTCCGCCCCATTCCGTGCCGACGTTTATCGTCCACCGGGCATCCCAGTCGTCGGCCACGCGGTTGATGTTGAACACCGTCTTGGTGGTGCTCATGTGGTACGGCGTGCTGGTTGCGGTCTGGTGACCGATGTATTTCTCGGTCAGCACACTCTGGATAGCCCATCCCGTGCCGCTTTGTTCCAGTTGCCAGTACTGTGCGAAGTTGTCTGCGTCCAGGGCCTTTGCCGTCAGGTCGCTACCCTCCGTCAGGCACAGGTTGTACATACTTACCAGACGGTAGTAGCCACCGTCCTTCAGTTCGCTGGTGTATGGCGACATGCCCAGTATGCGCTGCTTGATTTCGTCCTCGGTGAAGTTCTCCACGGTCTCCAGGTACCAGTCGCAGCCGTCATCCATGCTATAACTGAACAGGCCGTGTCCCGTGTTGGTGTTGAGGAACTTACCCCCGAAACTGCTGTCCGACGAGATGTTGTAGAACAGTTGCGACCCGGTGGCATTGGGACTCTTGCGGATGTAGAGCGTAGTGCTGCCCGAGGCCGGTGTCGTGTAGTCGGCCTGCAGGTATTCGCCCGTGTTGGCACTGCGGAACGTATATCCGGAACCGGCGGCCTGCAGCACCCACACCTGATTCAGCGTGTTCAGGTTCTTGGCCGTGGTTGTGGCCACGCCGCTCTTGGCGGTAGACAGGTAGTAGGATGTGCGTTTGCTTCTCACGCGTACCAGCCCTGTGGCGATGTCTTGTGCACTGACCACAGTCGTGGCTGCGATTGCAAGAATTGTAATCAGAAAGAGTAAAAATCGTCTCATGGTTAGTTAGTTTAATAGGTCTTTGCCGACAAAGATACGAATAAGCGAGCGAAAATGCAAATTTATTTGTGATTTTCCGAGCGTGAGTATCTTCGAGGTGCAGCCTCAAAGATACGAATAAGCGAGCGAAAATGCAAATTTATTTGTGATTTTCCATTTTCTTCATGGCCTGTTCGAGGTCGGCAATGATGTCGTCGACGGCCTCGATGCCGACGGAGAGGCGGACGAGGTCGGGAGCCACGCCTGCCTCGCGCAACTGCTCGTCGCTCAGTTGGCGGTGGGTATGGCTGGCGGGGTGGAGCACGCAGGTGCGGGCGTCAGCCACGTGGGTGACGATGGAGATGAAGTCGAGGTTGTCCATGAAGCGGATGGCATCCTCGCGCGTGCCTTTCAGTCCGAAGGCGATGACGCCGCACGTGCCGCCCGGCATGTACTTCTGGGCCAGAGCGTGGTATTTGTCCGAGGGCAGGCCGGCGTAGTTCACCCACGATACGCGCGGGTTCTGCTCCAGCCATTCGGCCACCTTCTGCGCGTTCTCGCAGTGGCGTTGCATGCGCAGGTGCAGGGTCTCCAGCCCGAGGTTCAGCAGGAAAGCGTTCTGCGGGCCGGGTATGCTGCCCAGGTCGCGCATCAACTGGGCCACCAGTTTGGTGGTGTAGGCCCCCTTGCCAAAGGCCTTCGTGTAGGTCAGGCCGTGATAACTCTCGTCGGGCGTGGTGAGCCCGGGGAACTTGGGAGTTGAAAGTTGAGAATTGAAAGTTGAAAGTTCCCCTTCGTGCTGACAGGTTTCCCAGTTGAAAAGGCCGCTGTCGACGATGGCGCCGCCCACCTGCGTGGCGTGTCCGTCCATGTATTTCGTGGTGGAGTGGGTGACGATGTCGCAGCCCCACTCGAAGGGGCGGCAGTTGATGGGTGTGGCGAAGGTGTTGTCGACGATGAGGGGCACGCCGTGGCGGTGGGCCATTCGGGCAAAGCGCTCGATGTCGAAGATGTTACCGCCGGGGTTGGAGATGGTCTCACCGAAGAAGCACTTCGTGTTGGGGCGGAACTCCTGTTCGATGCGTTCGTCCGGCCAGTCGGGGTCGATGAAC
>JAFSXQ010000279.1 GCA_017444005.1 Bacteroidaceae bacterium
CGTCCATGAGAACGACCTTGTCGTCAACGTCTGCAAGGCCAAGCAACTGACCAACATGCGTGCCTCGGGCAGCGATGAGAAGGTGCGCATCATCCCGCCCATCGTCTTCTCCCTGGAGGAGGCGCTGGAGTACATCAAGGAGGACGAGTACGTGGAGGTGACGCCCAAGTCGATGCGCCTGCGCAAGATCATCCTCGACCATCTGGAGCGCAAGCGCGCCGGTCGCAAGGAGTGAGATACCTGACCTTTTGGTTTGACCTGTCAAACGAAAAACGGCAAGCACCCGTAGTGGATGCTTGCCGTTTTGCATGGAATGCTGTTTATTGCCGCAGCAGTCAGAACTTGTAGATGACGTTCAAAGACAGCCCTCTGCCCGTGAAGGCGAAATAGGGGTCGACATCGTTGTCTGTACCCACGTGGACCCCAACAAGACCTACGGCGACAGCGGCCTGCCAATGGTCGGTGAAGGCATAGCGAAGGGAAGGTGAAAGGCCGACGCTGGCAACGAGGGCGTCGCTGTTCAGGCGCATATCGGCTTCGGCCAGAACGTCGACGAAGAGTTTTCCGTTGTTCCAGCAGTTGAAGCGCACGTACGGGTCTATGATGGCGTAGCCGCCAAGCCCCTCGTTGATGGACAAGTTGCCACCCAGGCCCAGGCCCACGGCCCAGCGGTCGTTGAACTCATAACCGGCCTGTGGAGCCAGTTCCAGACTGAAGTGGTCGCCAAAGTAGCCGATACCACCCGTGCCGCCTACAAACCACTGCGCATTCACTTTCACACTCACGCTGGCCAGAACCAGCATCATCATTACAATTTTTTTCATTTTTTGTTGCTTTTATAGGTTAGTACTAAAACGTCTCACACAGCCTGTCCGCGCTCACCTATAAACACAAGGAAAGTGCAGACCCTCCATAACATCACTCAGGCCTAGCACTGCCCTTACATCCTATGGTGAAGCCTACACTCCTTGGGGTGCATGCTCCATCTGGATGTAAGTTCATAGCCCTATTTGGTAATCGAGGTGCTAGTTCGAGTGATGAAATGAGCTATTTCCAATGCAAAATTACAAAGAACTGGTCACTTTACCAAATTCTTTATTCCTTTTTTCTTCGTCCTATGATAATTTGCCTCACCAGCAACCCAACGAAGAGCAGAGCCAGCAGGCCAAGGGCCGAGTAGGCAATGCCTTCGGTGATGCGCTCGGAGCGGGGCTTGAAGGTGAGCACTACATGGTGCTTGCCGCCGTCGATGCGGATGGCACGCAGAACGTAGTTGACGCGACCAATCTCCGTGGGCTGCCCATCGACGGTACACGTCCAGCCGGGATAGTAAATCTCGCTGAAGACGAGTACGCCGCCATCGCGGCTCTCCACGTCGTACTGCAGTTCGTTAGCCTCGTAGTTGGTGAGGACGGCAGCGGCGGTAGAGTCGTTTCGGGCCGTGCCCAAGACGGTTTCGAATTGCTTGTCGGCTACGGCCACGTGCTTCGTGTCGAGCCCGTGCAGAGCGGCCAGTTCAGCATCGGCATCCGGGACATAGCGCAACTCGTCGACGAACCACGCATTGCCGTTGGCCGAGGGACTCTCCACCTCGATTTGGGCACCGTCCTTGAGGGGCAGAATCACGTACTTCATGTTCAGCATGTTCAGTACGGGCAGGAGCGAGTCGGCACGTTCCATATCGGGCACAATCGACCACAGGGTCTGCATCTCGCCTTGGATGTGTGCCTCGATGAGTTCCTGGTAACGACGAAGTTTGGCAGCGTGGTAACCACCTATCGACTTATGATAATACGATGTCGTGTTGTCGTTGAAGGTGCTGACGGTCATGTTCAGTACGCGGTAGTACTTGGCCGGGTCTTGCAGGATGCGCTGGTCGACATCGGTCAGGGGGAAGGCCTGCGCTGTGGTGCGCGGACGGACGAAGTTGCCGTCGTTCAGATAGCGGCGGTTCACCGACCACATGTCCACCAGACACAACAGGGCCAGGCAGGCCACCATCGGGATTTCCTTCAGTTTCTTGGCGCGGTAGAGCATGAGGATGCCGAAGCCTATCGCTATGATAATGAGCGAGCGCATGGCGTCGGCCTTGAAGACGGCACGGCGCATGTCGGTGAGGTTGCCGAGGATGTCGTTTATCGTCGACTGGTCCATCCCGCTCTGCGCCAGGCCCTGTATGCCCTGCATCTCGCCAGAGGAAATGTAGTTGCCGAAGAACAGGTCGGGCATGAGCCAGAAGAGGAAGCAGACGCCGGCGGTGAGGGCGAGGCTAATTGAAAATTGAAAATTGAAAGTTGAAAGTTGAGAATTAGGCTTCGTCTGTTCGTCCACGATTTCCTTCAACGCCAGCATGGCCAGCAAGGGGATGCAGAACTCGGCAACGACCAGGATGGAGGCCACAGTACGGAACTTGTCGTACATGGGTACGTAGTCGAGGAAGAAGTCGGTCAGGGGCATGAAATTCTTGCCCCACGAGAGCAGGATGCTGAGTATGGTAGCGATGAAAAGTGCCCATTTCATCGGACCTTTGACGATGAACAGGCCCAAGATGAAGAGGAACATGACGAAGGCTCCCACGTAGACGGGACCGCTCGTTCCGGGCTGTTCGCCCCAGTACTGGCCGAGTTGCTGATAGAGGGGGCGATATTCGTTCTTGGCCTTCTCCATTGCCGTCTTGCTCTGGGTCAGGGGAACCGATGCGCCGCCCTTGGTGTTGGGCACGAGCAGGGTCCAGGTCTCCCCGATGCCGTAACTCCAGGCCGTGATGTAGGAGCGCTCCAGGCCGCTGCTCGTCTGGTCGGCGGCGTCCTTCGTCTTCTGCGTCAGTTCGCTCTTGCCGCGCATCGTCTCCTTGCTGTACTCGTAGGTGTGGTAGATGTTCGAGACGTTGATGCTCACGCCCAGCAGGCCACCGACGATGGCCGCGAGGGTGCCCTTGAGCCAAGTTGAAAGTTCTTGGACGAGCCAAGCGGCAGAGCCGAGCGGAAAATTGAAAGTTGAAAGTTGCTTCGCGCTGCTATTTGCTTCGTTGGAGGGTGAACTTTCAACTTTCAACTTTAAACTTTCAACTAAATAAGCAAGCGCCATCAGCACCATCACCGGGAAGAAGTAGTACGACATCTGGATGTGGTTGGAGAAAATCTGCAGGCCGGTGAAGAGGCCCGTCACCACAATGCCCCACAGGTATTTGCCGCGATAGCACAGCACCACGCCGGCTATGGTGGGCGGAATGAAGCAGAGCGTCAGGAGTTTCCAGATGTGGCCGGCCGCGATGATGATGAAGTAGTAACTGGAGAAGGCCCACAAGATGGCACCCAGGGCGGCCATCCACTGGCGGAAGTCGAAGGCACGCAACAGGATGTAGAAGCCCAGGAGCAGCATGAAGATGTAACCGGCTACGGTGGGCAGGCCCAACTGGTATACCTGTTCGATGGTGGACAGCGTGTCGGTGCTGTCGTACGAGGGCGACATCTGGTACGTGGGCATACCCGAGAAGAGCGAGTTTGTCCAGCGGGTACGCTCGCCGTTGTGCGCCTTGCGGTACTCGCTCAGTTCCACGTTCGAACCTACGGCGGCGTTGTGGTCGGTGCCCGTCAGTACCAGCCCGTCCATGATGGGATGCCAGAAATAAGCCAGACTGATGACGGCAAACAGGGCCACCATCAGCACATCGGGGAGAAACTTCTTATAATTCATAATTCATAATGTATAATTCATAATAACGAAAAAAGCCGCAACTGGTGGGTTGCAGCTTTATTTCTCCATTGAAGTGGCTGCGCCTTTTACTTGACAATTGCATTGTCGAATAAAGGCTGCACCTCAGCATAAAAGTAAACTTTTTTGCGTTCGGTTGGCACTTTATTTACGCAGGCCCAGAGCCTTCACGATAGCACGATAGCGATTGATGTCGCGAGCCTTCAGGTAGTTGAGCAGGGAACGGCGCTTGCCGACCAGGCCCGTCAGGGCGCGCTCGGTGCTGTGGTCCTTGCGGTTTTCCTTCATGTGCTCCGTCAGGTGCTTGATGCGATAGGTGAAGAGTGCAATCTGGCTCTCTGCACTACCGGTGTTGGTGGCGCCGCCACCAAACTGTTCGAAGAGTTCTGTCTTCTTGGCTGAATCTAAATACATAGTACTTAATTATTTATGTTAAACTTGTTTGTCGAACAGCGACCTCTCATCGGCACTGTTTCGCAAATGCGACTGCAAAGGTACGAATAAGTGAGCAAACTACCAAATTTATTTGGAACTTTCGAACGGGATACCGCCTAACTTTGGCCTTCGCGGGAGGACGAAGGCATACTATCCGTGCGGTTCGGTGTTGGCCTCCTTGATTTTCTTGAACAGGTCGCTGGCGAAGATGAAGGAGTTGAGTTTCTCGTTGGTGGAGGTCATGATTTCGTCCTTCGTGCCTGTCCAGCCCAGCGTGCCCTCGTGGATGTAGATGATGTTCTCGCCGATGCCCATGACGGAGTTCATGTCGTGGGTGTTCATGATGGTGGTCATCTGGTACTCGTGGGTGATGCTGTGGATGAGTTCGTCGATGACGAGGCTGGTCTTGGGGTCGAGGCCCGAGTTGGGCTCGTCGCAGAACAGGTACTTGGGGTTGAGGGCTATGGCGCGGGCGATGGCCACGCGCTTCTGCATGCCGCCGGAGATTTCGCCCGGCATCTTCTGTCCGGCCCCCTGCAGGTTGACGCGGTCCAGGCAGAACTCTGCGCGGCGAATGCGGTCGGCCTCGTTCATGTCCGAGAACATGTCCAGCGGGAACATGACGTTCTCCAGTACGGTCATCGAGTCGAAGAGGGCAGCCGACTGGAATATCATGCCCATCTCGCGGCGCAGCATCACGCGTTCGCGCTTCGACATGCGTACGAAGTCGCGTCCGTCGTACAGGATTTCGCCCTTTGTGGGTTCGAACAGGCCCACGATGTTCTTCATCAGCACCGTCTTGCCGCTTCCGCTCTGGCCGATGATGAGGTTCGTCTTGCCGTCCTCGAAGGTGGCGTTGATGTCCTTCAGTACGTCCTTGTCCTCGAAGGATTTATAGAGATGTTTGATTTCAATCATGATAGTAACTGTGTCAGGAAAATGTCGGCAAACAGGATGAGCATGCTGCTGGAGACGACGGCGTTGGTGGAGGCCTTGCCCACGTCGAACGAACCGCCCTGCACGTTGTAGCCGTAGTACGACGAGACGCTGGCGATGATGAAGGCGAAGCAGATGCTCTTGATGATGCTCATCCAGACGAACCAGGGGACGAAGGAGTGGAGGAGGCCGACGGTCAGGTCGTCGGGCGTGAGGATGCCGGCGTAGGCGGTGGCATAGGCGCCGATGAAGCCTGCCGCAATGCTGAAGATGACCAGGAAGGGAATCATCGTCATCAGGCCCAGAATCTTGGGCAGGATGAGGAACGAGGCCGAGTTGACACCCATAATCTCCAGGGCGTCGATCTGCTGCGTGACGCGCATGGTGCCTATCTCCGACGCGATGTTCGACCCCACCTTGCCGGCCAGGATGAGGCACATGATGGAGGAGGAGAACTCCAGCACCATGATTTCGCGCGTGGTGTAGCCCGTGGTGAAGGCGGGCATCCAGGGGCTCTGGATGTTCAGTTTAATCTGGATGCAGATGACGGCACCGATGAAGAACGAGATGAGCAGCACGATGCCTATCGAGTCCACACCCAGTTGTTCCATCTCCTTCACGTATTGCTTCAGGAACATGCGCATCCGCTCGGGGACGGAGAACGTGCGGCCCATGAGGTCGAGGTATTTGCCGAAGGCTGTGATATACTTTACGATAAACATAATCCACAATTCATTATTCACAATTCACAATGCACATGATGGACATTTGTCCTCATTTTCACGCAAAAGTACAAAAATATTATGAATTATGAATTGTGGATTATGAATTAATTCGTAATTTTGCACTCGAAATGGACGAAAACAAGGGACAACTGACGCTCAGGAGCGAAAATCTGGTGAAGGTTTACGGCAAACGCACGGTGGTGAACAACGTGTCGTTCGATGTGTCGCAGGGCGAAATCGTCGGGCTGCTCGGGCCGAACGGTGCCGGCAAGACGACGTCGTTCTACATGACCACCGGACTGGTCATACCCAACGAGGGGCACATCTATCTGGACGGGCGCGAAATCACCAAACTGCCCGTCTACCAGCGTGCCCGGCTGGGCATCGGCTATCTGGCTCAGGAGCCCAGTGTCTTCCGCAAGATGTCGGTGGAGGACAACATCATGTCCGTGCTGGAGATGCGTCCCAAGCCCGACGACTTCGAGGGGACGACGAAGGAGTACCGCCGCTGGAAACTGGAGTCGCTGCTTGACGAGTTCAACCTGCAGAAGATACGCCGCAACCTGGGCGACCAGTGCTCGGGTGGTGAGCGGCGCCGTACCGAGATAGCCCGCTGCCTGGCCATCAACCCCAAGTTCATCATGCTCGACGAACCCTTTGCCGGTGTCGACCCCATTGCCGTCGAGGACATCCAGTTCATCGTCTGGAAACTCCGCCGCAAGAACATCGGTGTGCTCATCACCGACCACAACGTCGAGGACACCCTCTGCATCACCGACCGCGCCTACATGCTCTTCGAGGGGCAGATACTCTTCCACGGAACGCCGCAGGAACTGGCCGCCAACCCCATTGTCCGCGCCAAATACCTCACCAACAGTTTCGTCCTGCGCGATAAGGACTTCGAAAAAATGGCCGAGGAACGTGGGGAGTTGTGAGCCTCAGAGATGAATTTATCGCGCCGGATAATAAATTTTCAACCGTCAATTTTCAATTTTCAATTTATTATCGTACCTTTGCAGTGTCTAAGTTGCGCTTGTGGTGGAATTGGTAGACACGCCAGACTTAGGATCTGGTGCCTTCGGGCGTGTAAGTTCGAGTCTTATCAGGCGTACAAAAAAGGCGGCTGTGTCCTGTTGTATGACACGGCCGCCTTCTTGTAACGATTTGAAACAATGAATCTTACTTCACCTCCCAGATGTCGTTGGTCTCCAGCAGTTCGGCAAAGGTGTGGTAGGGTTTCTTGGCCTTCACCTCTTCGATTTGGGCCTCTACGGCATCGTTGTAGGTGGGAGCCTCCACGTCGCGGATGACGCCCAGCGCAACGGGGAATCCGTCGCCGTCGCCCATCAGGGCCAACTTCAGTTGCAGGGTGTTGTCCTGGCAGTGGGCGTCGTGGACGAGGATGTCGTCGATGGTGTACCCGTCCTTGCCTATCTCCACCTTCTTCAGTCCGAAGCCGTCCTGCACCAGTCCGAACTCGTTGTTCTCGCCGAACACCAGCGGCTTGCCGTGCTCCACGTAGATGGCATTCTTCTGGCGTCCCTCCTTCGAGTAGACGCTCTCGTGTGTGCCGTCGTTGAAGATGACGCAGTTCTGCAGAATCTCGCACACCGAGGCACCCTTGTGGGCATGGGCGGCCTTCAGTATGGCTATGGTGCCTGGGGCGTCCGTCGCGACGGCGCGAGCGAAGAAGTGTCCGCGTGCACCGAAGCACAGTTCAGCCGGACGGAAGGGATCTTCCACCGTGCCGTAGGGGCTGGACTTCGACACGAATCCGCGGGGCGACGTGGGCGAGTACTGGCCCTTCGTCAGACCGTAGATGCGGTTGTTCAGCAGAATCATGTTCAGGTCGATGTTGCGGCGGTTGGCGTGGATGAAGTGGTTGCCGCCGATAGCCAGGCCGTCGCCGTCGCCGCTCACCTGCCATACATCGAGTTTAGAGTTGGCCACCTTGCAGCCGGTGGCAATGGCTGCTGCGCGTCCGTGGATAGTATTCATACCATAGGTTGCCATGTAGTGCGGCAGACGGCTCGAACAGCCGATACCGCTGATGACAGCAATGTTCTCCGGTGCTGTGCCTATCTCGGCCAGTGCCTTGTGGAACGAGGACAGGAAGAAGTGGTCGCCGCACCCGGGACACCACCTGGGCTGCCCTTTCTTATAATCTTGAAACGTGTATGCCATAGTTATAACAATTTACTGAATGTATTGACGAGTTCTTCGACGACGAACGGTTGGCCCTTCACCTGGTTGAACTGCTGGGGCACGAAGCCGTCGACCTGCATGCGCAGGTAGGCGGCAAGTTGGCCCATGTTCTGTTCGGCAACCACCACCTTCGGGTACCGCATGAGCACCTCGGCCGTGTTTCGGGGCAGCGGGCGGATGTAGCGGAACTGGGCCATAGCCACCTTGTGTCCGCGTGCGCGGAGTTCGTCCATCGCCGTGTGCAGATGGCCGTAGGTGGAGCCGAAGCCCACGATGAGCAGTTCGGCATCGTCGCGGTCGCCCAGCACTTCCAGGTCGGGCACCTCGATGTTGTCAATCTTCTGCTGGCGCAGGCGCGTCATCAGGTCGTGGTTTTCGGGGTTCGTGGAGATGGCGCCCGTCTGGTTGTCCTTCTCCAGGCCACCCAGGATGTGGGTGAAGCCCTCGCGACCCGGCACGGCCCAGTAGCGAGTACCGTTCTCGGCGCGCATGTAGGGAGTCCAGGTGCCCTTCATTTCCTCGGGCACGTAGGGAGGCTGGATGGCGGGATATTCGCTGAGGTCGGGCAGGCGGAAGGCAGCCGAACCGTTGGCGATGAAGGCATCGGTCAGCAGCACGACGGGCGTCATGTGTTCCAGCGCCATCTTCGATGCCTCGTAGGCCGCATCGAAGCAGTCGGCGGGGCTCAGGGCGGCCATCACAGGCATGGGGCTCTCGCCGTTGCGCCCGTAGAGCACCTGCAGCAGGTCGGTCTGTTCCGACTTCGTGGGCAGGCCCGTGGCGGGGCCGCCGCGCTGCACGTCCAGGACGACGAGGGGCAGTTCCATGATGACGGCCAGGTTCATGGCCTCCGACTTCAGGCAGATGCCGGGGCCGCTGGTGCTGGTCACGGCCAGTGCTCCGGCGAACGAGGCACCCAGGGCCGATGCGCAGCCCGAGATTTCGTCCTCGCACTGCACGGTGGTCACGCCCAGCGACTTGTGCTTCGACAGTTCGTGCAGCACGTCGGTGGCCGGTGTAATGGGGTAACTGCCCAGATAGAGTTTCAGTCCGGCCTTCTCGGCAGCGGCGATGAAGCCGTAGGCCGTGGCCTTGTTGCCCGTGATGTCCATGTAGCGGCCGGGCTTCTTCTCGCGCGTCTCGATGCGGCGCACGTTCGTAGCCGTAGAGTGCGTGTTGTGTCCGTAGTCGTAACCGGCCTGGATGACGCGGATGTTGGCTTCGGCGATGGCCGGCTTCTTGGCGAACTTCTCGCGCAGGAAGTTGAAGGCCACCTCCAAGTCGCGGTCGAAGAGCCAGCACACAAGGCCCACGGCGAACATGTTGCGGCACTTCAGCATGGCTTTCACGTCCATGCCCGAATCCTTCAGGCAGTCCTTCACCATCGTGGTCAGCGGGCAGGCCACGACGCGGTCCTGGTCGATGCCCATCTCCTGGAGCGGGTCGTCGGTCTGGAACTGCGCCTTCTCCAGGTCCTTGGGGCCGAACGAGTCGGTGTCGATGATGATGGTTGCACCGGGTTTGGCATAGCGATACTGCGTCTTCAGTGCTGCGGCATTCATGGCCACCAGCACGTCGCACTTGTCGCCCGGCGTGTACACCTGTCCGGCACCGATGTGCACCTGATAGCCGCTCACGCCCGTCAGCGACCCTTGCGGGGCGCGGATGTCGGCGGGATAGTCGGGGAAGGTGCTGATGCTATTACCCACGGTAGCCGATACCGTAGAAAAAATATTTCCGGCCAACTGCATACCGTCGCCGGAGTCACCCGAGAAACGGACAACCACACTGTCCAATTCCTTAATCTCCATAATTTCTTTACTTTATTACTTTTTACCTATAACTCTCAACTCTCAACTCTCCGTTCGGCTCTGCCGCTTGGCTCGTCCAAGAACTCTCAACTTCTCCGTACCCCCGCCGGGAATCGAACCCGGATTGACGGTTTAGGAAACCGCAGTTCTATCCATTGAACTACAGGGGCCTACGGCTAATCGACGACAAAGTTACTACTTTTTTTGCATTCTCCGAAGCATTTTGCCCAAAATATACATATTTTATTTTACGCGCGATGACTCAGCGCGATGACTCAGATATCAGATATCCATGAAGAAACTGATATCTGATATCTGAGTCACGGGACACGCAGGGGGAGACGAAAGGACGCGACGCAAAGGCTTGAACGATGCGACGTTAAGGGCGAAGGGATGCGACGCGATGAACGAAAGGATGCGACGTTGTGCCCTGAACGATACGACGCGAAAATGGCAGGGGCGCTTCGTGTCAGTTCTTCTTTATCGTAACGAGCGAAAGCGCGACGTACCACACGATGATGGCCGCCAATGCGCTGGCTCCCAGGGGCAGACAGGCCAGGCAGCCCAGGAGGAAGATGTACTTCACGCGGTTGTCGTGCCACGAGAGGTTCTTGAACTTGAGGGCGAAGAGGGGTACCTCGGCCACCAACAACAGGCACGAGAGGAACATGAAGAGGAAGAGGAACACGGCGTTGAACCGGAGCGACACCAGGAAGGCGTGCTGCCCCACGACGAGCGAACCCCAGAAGAGGGCGTTGGCCGGCGTGGGCAGGCCGATGAACGAGGTGGTCTGGCGCGTGTCGAGGTTGAACTTGGCCAGGCGCAGGGCCGAGAAGGCCGCCATCAGGAAGGCCGTGTAGGGGATGTAGCCCGAGAGGGGAGCCAGGAGGGCGGGGTAGTGCACCTCGTGGAACAGGTAGAACAGGATGGCGGAGGGAGCGACGCCGAACGTGACGACGTCGGCCAGCGAGTCCAGTTCCTTGCCGATGGGCGAGGAAACGCCCAGCAGACGGGCCACCATGCCGTCGAAGAAGTCGAACACGGCACCGCAGATAATCATGACGATGGCCCAGCGATAGTTGCCGTAGAAGGCAGCGCCCGTGGCCATGCAACCGCAGATGAGGTTGCAGCAGGTGAGCGAATTGGGAATATGCTTCTTAATCATAGATTGTATGTTTTCACAGACGTGCAATCACGGTCTCGTTGCCCACGGTCTTCTGGTTCAGTTTCACGCACACCTTCGTGCCCAGCGGCAGGAAGACGTCGACACGCGAGCCCAGTTTGATGAAGCCCATGTGGTCGTCGATTTCGTAGTCGATGCCCTCCTCCAGATAGGTGACGACGCGGCGGGCCATAGCGCCGGCCACCTGGCGCACCAGCACTTCGTGGCCCTCGGGGGTCTCGATGACGATGGTGGAGCGCTCGTTCTCGATGCTGGACTTGGGCAGCCAGGCGGCCATGTGGTTGCCGTCGTAGTGGTGCACCAGCCGGACGCGTCCGTCCACGGGAATCCAGTTGGCGTGCACGTTCAGCGGGCTCATGAAGATGGACACCTGGAGCCTGCGGTCGTGGAAATATTCGGGCTCGTCCACCTCCTCGATGACCACGAC
>JAFSXQ010000280.1 GCA_017444005.1 Bacteroidaceae bacterium
GACCAGTGGCAGCGCGTCGCTGTCGACGGCACGCAGCAGGAGGTGGAGGTGCCGACGCTGCGGATGCGCAAAATGCAGGGACAAACGATGAAGGAGGTGGTGGTGACGGCCACGAAGGTGAAGTTCTTCTGGCGCGGCGACACGCTCATCTACGATGCCACGGCCTTCCAGATGCCGCAGGGCTCCATGCTGGGCGACCTCATCCGGCAGATGCCCGGCGTGACGCTGAACGAGCAAGGCGAGATATTCGTCAACGGACGCAAGATCGATGAACTCCTGCTGGGCTCTCACACGTTCTTCGGCGGCAACAAGCGCGTCCTGATGGAAAACCTGCCATACTACACCGTGAAGACGCTGAAGGTGTATGAGAAACAGACCGACAAGAACGAGGCCCTGGGCTACGACGTGGAGCCGAAGAAGTATGTGATGGACGTGAATCTGAAGGACGAATACAGCCGGGGCTACATCGCCAACGTGGAGGCGGCGGGCGGAACGGACAAGCGCTACCTGGGCCGTGGCTTCCTACTGGGCTTTACCGACCGGGTGCGCACGACCCTGCTGGGCAACATCAACAACGTAAACGAATCGCGACACATCGGGCAGCAGGACCATTGGCGACCGGCCTCGATGCCGCGTTCCGAACTGACCACACGCAGCGTGGCGGGCGAGGTGGCCTACTACGCCAGGGAGGACAAGGTGAAGGAGATATTCCGTGCCGAGTTCACCTCCACAAGCGACGAACAGACCATGCGCCAGCGTCGCGAACAGTTCCTCGACGGCCTGACGCCCACCTCGCTGACCGAGACCTTCAACCGACAGGGCAACAACCGCCTGAACCTGCACAACGACTTCACGCTGAAGAAGCCGTGGACATACATCACCGCCGACTTCCGCTATGCCCATCGCGACGGATCCATGCGCTCGGCCTTCGAGGAGTGGGCCGACTCGCTCACCATCCTTCAGCGCACCGTCGGCATGAGCAAGGGCACGCTGTTGGGCCTCACCGCCGACGCGCAGGGCACCTTCAAGTTCCGCCGTCCCAAGCAGCACATTTCCTATTACGCTGTGGTGAACCACGATGACGACAAGACGGAGGAGGCGACGCGCTTCGAGACAAGTTCCATGACGGCTCTCCAGCATAATGCGAACGACGTCCGGAATCGCACGACGTGGAGCCAAGCATCGCTCCACTACCACAAGGAACTGGGCCACGACCTGCAACTGTCGGCAGGCGACGGGGTAAACGTCATGGTGACCGACAACCACGACTGGCTCTACCATCCTGAAAGGCTACGGGTAGGCGACGGAACGTCGGGAATCACGCTCCTGCTGCCCTCGCAGTTGGACGCCCTCACGGTCATCACCGACCCGTCGAACTCCTACGACCTCCACCGCCGCCGCTGGGGGCACAAGCCTGGCGTGAGCCTGTCTAAGCACGGCACCTACATGCACCCCCAAATCCACATGACGGTGGGCTATCAGCGGTGGAGCATCGGCATGGGCGTGCCCGTCGTCCACGAACGGCTCAGTTATCAGCGCGGCGTGATTGATACCATAGCCCGACAGACGACCGTCATCCTGGACCCCAGCGCCTCGTTCCGCCACGTATGGAAGGACGGCAAGCGCGACATCAACCTCCATGCCAGTTACAAGAACGCCCCTGCCGAACTGCTCGACCGCATCGACTGGCGCGACGACAGCCGTCCCCTCGTCGTCAAACTCGGCAACAGCCACCTGAAGGGCGCGGCAATGACATCGCTCAGTGCCAGTTACTACGACCATACGGGCCCCCGCCAGGGCATGTACTACTTGGATGCCAAGTTCGACTACCTCCATCGTGCCGTCTCGCAGTCGGTCACCTACGACCCCGCGACTGGTGTCTATACCTACAAGCCCATGAACATCAGCGGCACCTACACGGCCAATGCCAACTTCAGCACCGACCGCAGTATCGGCCAGAAGCGCTACTGGACGTGGCACGTCAATGC
>JAFSXQ010000281.1 GCA_017444005.1 Bacteroidaceae bacterium
CGTCAGCCGCAAGCGCAAACTGCTGGAGAAACAGAAGAAGGGCAAGAAGCGAATGAAACAGATAGGCAACGTGCAAGTGCCCCAGAAGGCCTTCCTCGCCGTATTGAAACTCGACTGATATTTTTGAAGAACCATGATTGACACAACAAGAGACGTAGCACGGGAGATAGCCCGCCTCTATTGCCGATTAAGTCCGATGGGCATCGACGCCCTGTCGCAGATACTGGTACCGATGAAGTTCCAGAAGGGCGACATCGTCTTGCCCGAGGGCGAAGTCTGCCGTGCGATGTACTTCGTCAATCACGGCATGGTGCGCCAGTTCTACTACAAGAACGGGAAGGACGTCACCGAGCACTTCTCCTTCGAGGGGCGCATCGTCTTCTGCATCGAGAGTTTCCTGAAGCAGGAGCCCAGCCGCCTCATCGTGGAGGCCCTGGAGAACTCCCTGCTCTACGCCATCCCCTACGAGGCCTGGCACATGCAGATGCTGCAGAACCAGGAGATGGAGATGCTCTACCGCAAGATACTGGAGCACGCCCTCATCAGCAGCCAGGAGCACGCCGACAGCCAGCGCTTCGAGAACGCCGCCGAGCGCTACGCCCGCCTGATGGCCACGAAGCCCGAAATCGTCCTGCGCGCCCCCATGCTCCACATCGCCTCCTTCCTGCAGATGACACCCGAGACGCTCTCCCGCGTCCGCTCGGCACACAATAAGGACTGAATGGAAAAGATAGAGTCGACAAAGAATGCGAAGGTGAAACTGCTGATGGAGTTGCAACAGAAGTCGGCAGAACGCAGGCGCAGGGGACTCTTCGTCGTGGAGGGGCGCCGCGAACTGGAGCACTGCATGGAGGCCGGATACGAAGTGGACACCGTGTTCGCCTGTCCGGCCCTGTACGGCCACGGCAACTTGCCCCGGGCCTCACGCATCGTGGAAGTGACGGAGCAGGTGTACGCCCACATCGCCTACCGCGGAACGACGGAAGGCATCATAGCCGAAGTCCGGGCTCATGAGACGACACTCGACAGCCTCTTCTCGCCCCTTGCCCCTTCAGACTCGCCCCTTTTTGTAGTGCTGGAGAGTGTGGAGAAGCCTGGCAACCTGGGGGCTGTGCTGCGCTCGGCCGATGCCGCCGGAGCCACGGCAGTCATCGTCTGCGACCCGCTCACCGACCTCTACAATCCCAACCTCATCCGCTCCTCCATCGGCGCCCTGTTCACCGTGCCCACTGTCGCCTGCTCCTCGGAGGAGTGCATCCGCCTTCTGAAGCAGCACGGCGTGCAGATACTGACGGCCCAGTTGCAGGATTCGCTTCCCTACTACGACACACCCATGACCGGAGCCACAGCCATCGTCATGGGCACGGAATCCACGGGCCTCTCCCCGCTGTGGCGCCAGGCGGCCGACCGCCACATCCGCATCCCCATGCTCGGCCGGCTCGATTCGCTCAACGTCTCCGTTTCTGCCGCCATCCTCATGTTCGAGGCCGTGCGCCAGCGCGAGATGCACGGGAAGGTGCGAAAGGGCTGAAAATTTTGTGCATTGTGCAATAAGGAAATTGAGCGGTGTGCGCTTGGGTGCTACTTCCTGGACGAGGCGACAATGGCGGTGAGCGTTTTCTGATTCAATGGCTTTCCATGTCATTTACACTGAAGGTTCGAAGACCTGCAGGGCGCGTGCTATGGTGGGGTCGTCCGCGTTGATGTACTGGATGTAGTCCTCGACGGGACGGGCATTGTAGATGATGCTGCCGATGATGGCGCGCTCGAAGAGGTGGCGGCTGCGGTGGAGCATGAGGTTGCGACGGCGCAGGCCTTGCGTCTCGGCGTAGACGGCGAAGCGCTCGAGGAGGTTCTGGCGCAGGAGGTGGCGGTTGAGTTCGTCGACGCTACTGAACTGGCTGAGCGTGGGGCGGTTGTCGTCGGTATAGTCGAAGGCGAACTGGCGGATGTGCCCGTCGAAGATGGCCTCGCGGTAGTAGGAGGTGACGTCGCTGGTGTCCTCGGGTACGAAAATGTCGGGCGTGATGCCGCCTCCGCCGTAGACCGTGCGCCCCTGGCGGGTCTTGTATTCGGGGCCCGACTGCTGGATGCTGTCCTGCGTGAAGTATTCGCCGCGTTCGTAGCGTTCGATGAGTTCGTTCTCGTAGTCCTCGTCGTGTCCCGGCTGGTAGGGCTTCTGGATGCAACGGCCCGAGGGCGTGTAGTAGCGGGCTATGGTGAGGCGCACTACGCTGCCGTCCTTGAATTCCATGGGCTGCTGCACGAGGCCCTTGCCAAAGGAGCGGCGGCCGACGATGGTGGCGCGGTCGTTGTCCTGCAGGGCTCCGGCTACGATTTCGCTGCTCGATGCCGAGCCTTCGTCGATGAGCACCACCACGGGCAGGCGCTGGAAGGAGCCGCGTCCGTCGCTGTAGTAGTCCTCGCGGGGCGACTTGCGGCCCTGGGTGTAGACGATGAGTTGGCGACTGGGCAGGAACTCGTTGGCCATCTGGATGGCGATGTGCATGTAGCCGCCGCGATTGCCGCGAAGATCCAGCACGAGGTCCTTCATGCCCTCGACGCTGAGCCGGGCCATTGCAATCATGAACTCGGAGTAGGTCTGTTCACCGAAACTCTTGACGCGGATGTAGCCCGTCTTGTCGCGCAGCATGTAGGCGGCATCGATGCTCTTGACGGGGATGTCGCCGCGAACGACGTTGAAGTAGAGGGGCTGCTTGCGTCCGTGGCGGAAGACCTTGAGACGGACAACGGAACCTTTCTCGCCCTTCAGGTGGCGCACGACGTCGTGCTGATTGATGCCGATGAGGTTGATGGTGTCGGCCTGCGTGATGCGGTCACCGGGCAGCAGGCCCACCTTCTCGGCAGGTCCGCCGGGGATGAGGCCCATGACGTTGACGGTGTCCTTCTGCATGTTGAAACTGATGCCCACACCGGAGAAACTGCCCTTGAGGTCCTCGTTGGCCTCCTCGGCATCGTTGGAGGGGATGTACATGGAGTGGGGGTCGAGTTCGGAGAGGATTTTGGGCATGGCCTGCTCGACGAGGTCGTTCATGTCGACGGTGTCGACGTATTGGTTGTCGACCATCTGCAGGAGGTAGTTTATCTTGTTGCTGCCCGTGTTGATGATGCTCAGGCGGTTGCCCGAGAAGTGGTTGGCATAGAATGTGCCGACGACGATGCCCAGCACAACGGCCAGGGCGAGCAGCAGGGGTATGAGGCGCGAGTTCTTCATTCTTTAATTTTCAACTTTCTAATCGGCTTGCCGCTTGCACAGCAAGAACTTTCAATTTTCAATTTTCAACTTTCAACTTCTCCAATGTGCACCACGTCGATGTTGGCCCGGCGCAGGAGGTCGATGCCATCGGTCAGGCGGTACTGGCGGGCGTAGACGACGCGTCGGATGCCGGCCTGTATGATGAGTTTGGCGCATTCGATGCAGGGCGAGTCGGTGACGTAGAGTGTGGCTCCGTCGGAGTTGTTGCCGGAGCGTGCAATCTTGGTGATGGCGTTGGCCTCGGCGTGCAGCACGTAGGGCTTGGTCAGTCCGTTTTCGTCCTCACAGACGTTTTCGAAGCCCGACGGGGTGCCGTTGTAGCCGTCGCTGATAATCATCTTGTCCTTGACGATGAGGGCTCCCACCTGGCGTCGCTGGCAGTAACTGTTCTCTGCCCAGATGCCGGCCATGCGCAGGTAGCGGAGGTCGAGGTCGCGTTGCTTTTCGTCCATAATTCCTAATCTCTAATCCCTAATCTCTAATCCTTAATTCTTAATTCTTAATCCTTAATTCTTCTCTATTAATTCTTAATTCTTCAAGGTATAATCTGGTTCCTCCGCAACAGGGCCTCGATGGTGGGCTCCTGTCCGCGGAAACGGCGGTAGAGCGTCATGGGCGGTTCGGTGGCACCTCGCGAAAGCACTTCGTCGCGCAGACGCTGGGCCACCTCGCGGTTGAAGATGCCGTTCTGCTGGAACACGGAGAAGGCGTCGGCATCGAGCACCTCGGCCCACTTGTAACTGTAGTAGCCGGCGGCATAGCCTCCGCTCATGATGTGGCCGAACTGGGCCGACATGCAGGCCCCCTCGACGGGAGGCAACAGCCGGCAGGGCTCCATCGCTTGCCGTTCAAAGGCTATGATGTCTTGGTCGAAGTCCTCGGTCAGCGTGTAGTAGGCCATGTCGAGCAACCCCAGGCTGACCTGACGCACGCAGGCATAGCCGGTCATGAAGTTCTTGCTGCGGATGATGCGTTCGATGAGTTCCTTGGGCATGGGTTCGCCGGTCTCGTAGTGGCGGGCAAAGGTGTTGAGGAAGTCGGGCTCGACGGCAAAATTCTCCATGAACTGGCTGGGCAGTTCCACAAAGTCCCAGTAGACGTTGGTGCACGAGAGGCTCTCGAAGCGGACCTTCGAGAACAGGGCGTGCAAGGCGTGGCCGAACTCGTGGAGGAAGGTCTCCACCTCGCCTAGTGTGAGCAGTGCCGGCTTCGAGGCCGTGGGCTTGGTCAGGTTCATGGTGATGGAGGCGTGCGGACGGCTGTCCTTGCCATCGTCCTCGTCCAGCCACTGTTCCTTGTAGGTGGTCATCCAGGCTCCGCTCTGTTTCGAGGTGCGCGGATGGAAGTCGGTGTACAGGATGCCCAGTGTGGAGCCGTCCTGGTCCTGTACCTCCCAAGCCTCGACATCGGGATGATAGACGGCGATGTCCGGAC
>JAFSXQ010000282.1 GCA_017444005.1 Bacteroidaceae bacterium
AAAGGAAAATTAGCAAAATTCGCCGACATGGCCGCCAATCCGTTGGTCATCGAGCAACCGTTCAATACCATCAAGGAAGAAACACACTTCGAACTGAAAGGCCGTTGGCACGAAGATTTCTTCCACAACCCGAACCCCATCGTACTGGAACTAGGCTGCGGCCGGGGCGAATACACGGTGGGACTGGCGCGCCGCTATCCCGATAAGAATTTTATTGGCGTGGACATCAAGGGGGCCCGCATGTGGACTGGTGCCCAAGACGCCTTGCATGAAGGGCTCACGAACGTAGCCTTCCTGCGCACCCACATCGAATTTATTGACCGGTTTTTCGCTCCCAATGAGGTCAGCGAACTCTGGCTCACCTTCTCCGACCCGCAGATGAAGAAGGCCACGAAGCGACTCACCAGCACGTACTTCCTGGAATGCTACCGCCGTTTCCTCACGGATGGCGGCCTCATCCACCTGAAGACCGACAGCAACTTCCTCTTCACCTACACCGAAGAATTGCTAAAGGTAAATGGCATCGTGGCCGAATACCAAACTCGCACCCTCTATGCCGAACCCGAAGGCGACGCCGGCCAAGAGGCCCGCAGCATCCAGACCTACTACGAACAGATGTGGCGCGACCGCGGCATCGCCATCAAGTATCTCCGTTTCCGCCTGCCTCGCGAAGGCCAACTCACAGAGCCCGACGTGGAGATTCCCCTGGACGACTATCGCTCGTACAACCGCTCCAAGCGCAGCGGCTCGGAGACGGGCAGATGAATAGGCGGAAGAGGCCAGCGTCCCCTCTCCCCCACCTACTCACCACACCCTCTCGTCGCGATTGTTAGTATTCCTTACGTTTGATTGTTACCTTATTACCTTTATGGATATAGACACCAGACTGCGTAGGCTTGCGACCTATTTTGAAGCCTTGAAGTGTGTACCAATCAGCGTCGTCGGCATCATCAATACCGATGGAATAGATGACATCCGACAGGTTATCTAGGTAGATGACGTAAGGCTCCCACGACGTGCCGATATTGTCATCGCTGACAAACAGTTGTGTGTTGTCGATGTCGATGATGGCATCGTCCCAACAGGTGCGTAGCGTTATGGGCTGACTGGCTCCCTCGCCACTGATGACGAGATAGTACAGACCGTTCTCGCTGGCACGGGTGGCACCGCGGCACTCGTCGCCGATGAAGGCGGCCACCTCGCAGGTGTCAACGACGGCACCACCATTTTTCAACTGGATGACCATTGTCATGTTGTTCGGATAGCGCCCTAACTCGACGGGATTGAAGATGCGCAGACCATCACCGGCAGTACGTCGTAGTGCTTTCATGGGTGATTTAGCCGATGCTGTCGGATAGACAAACGACTTCTCTTCGCCGTCTGTGCTGTAGTACAGGTATCCGTGTCCGCCCTCCAAGGCTTTCAGGCTGCCTTCCCAGCCATAGGCGCCGTAGATGGCCACAACAGTCTGCGACTTCACGATGTCACCCTGCTGCGGGTTGGCTGCGGCCAGTGCCTCGTCGACGGTCATCGTCGTGAGCGGTGTGTAGGCTATCCAGTTCCAGCCCTGCTTCAGCGTGACGGGCATCTCGGCAGTCGCTGGCTGACGACCCGACACAGAAAGTTGAGCGTTGGGTGCAGCATCCTGCGTATTCGGCAAGCGTGACACCTTCAGTTTGTACATAGCATTGACGGTGGGTACGAGTGTGCCGTTCCATTCCGCGCCATTGTAGTCGCTGAAGGCCTCGCGGCTCTTGATGAGCAGCATCCAGTCGGCATAACTGCTGAAGATTTGGTCGAGATACTGACTCTCCGGCTCCACGCCAAAGGCAATCCAGTTCCAGTTCTGGTGGATGGGGATGAGTTGCTCCACGTTGTCGCTCTTCGTCCAGCTGGCCGGGGTGTCGATGTTGCCTATTAGCCGGTCTTGGGCGAAGGTGATGTCGACGGGAAAACCGTCGACCACAGTACGGGCATCGGTGTAGGCCACACCCTTCGAGGCATCCCAGATGCGGAAGGTGACGGCTTTGTCTTTGTCCTTTGCCTTGTAGTCATCGCCATAGACTGTCAGTGTGACGTAAGCCGCGCCGCGCACCTTCTCGGCGTGTGCCACGCCCCGGCAATCGCCGCCGATGAACGCGGCCACCATGCTCTCCTCGTTCTCCATGAGGATGCCGTCGATATACACCTGCCCGATGATGGTCATCTGGTGGTCGTACTTCGTCGGGTCGACTGCCCACTGGGGCTTTTCCCCGCTCACCTTCATCACGATGCGCAGGGGTTCCAGAATTTCGTTGTTGCCCTGCAGGCCGATGGTCACGTCGTAGTTGCCCACAGCCACCAGCGGGTTCACCTGGAAGCGGAGGGTCTTGGTTTTCAAGGGGGCGAGGTCGCTGGTAGTACCCGACGGAGAACCGTCGGGCACGGTGGCATCGGCAAGTGAGAGCCACTGCGGCATAGTATATAAGGGGTAGTACTCCGTCTGTCCGCTCTTGTTCTCAA
>JAFSXQ010000283.1 GCA_017444005.1 Bacteroidaceae bacterium
GTGGACGATTCCCTGACCGTCGTGGTCAGGCTGATTCCGGGCAGTGCGGACATGGTGGTTGGCGACTCGATGCAACTCGTCTTTCGCGATGCCAACGATGCCCAAAGGACTTATTCCGAGATGGGGGACATCGGTGACGAGGAGGTTTCCGTCTCGCTATATGGCAATGTCGTCTCTGTCGTTGAGCATTTCGAGGCCACAATGGATGAAGTCCGGCGCTGGGTGGTGCGTTTCGACCTCGACCTTTATAAACCCTTATTCCTACGCAAGGACGAATGAAAAGAATCGCAAACTGGATTTGTATGTCGGCACTCCTCCTGCTGTTGGGCGCGTGTCGTGGTGATGTTGCTCAGCGATATTATGAGGAGGGCCTGTCGCTGATGGAGGAGGGCGATGCGCCACAGGCCCTTGAACGGTTGCGCAAGGCTGCCGACCATGCACGGACAGACTCGTTGCGTGTGGCTGTCTATAGTGAGATGGGGCAATTGCTGTTCGCCGAAGGATTGCAGGAACAGGCTCTTGTGGCTTTCCGTCAGGCCCACGATGCAGACTGCCGGCTGGGCGATACCGTGGGGCTTATCTGCGACTTGCGCGATATAGGAAATGTGTATCGTACGCGTGAGGCGGACGACAGTTGTCGCATCTTCTTCGAGGAAGCCTTGCGGTTGACCGAAATGTCGGGCAATAGAGAACAGAGGCTCGAGGTGGGCAGTCAGTTGGCGGGTTATCACCTCTGGCATGGGCATTACGAAGAGGCTCGGCGGCTGCTTCTGCCAGCCTTGCAGGAGATGCCCGACAATGCAGGACTGCGCTTCATGGCAGCCGACCTTTATCGTCATACGGGACCGCAGGATTCGGCGCACTACTATTGTCGGTCGTTGTTGGGGGAGGAGGCCGTCGTCCATCGGCAGATGGGGCATAAGTGGCTGGCGGAATTGCTGCTGAGGGATGGACGGACGGATGAGGCTGCCCGCCATCTGGAACAATATGAACTACTCACCGATACGCTGCAACAGGAAATAGACACAGAGGCACTGCGCCGTACCAATGCCCTCTACGACTACACACGTCGTGCCCGGCAGAATGCCCACCTGCAGACACGCTTGGTATTGGCCATAGCCACCGTCTGCGTACTCGTTTCGCTGCTGTTGGCCGCATTGTTCTGGTTCTCCCGTAGGCGGATGTATTACCGCTTGAAGGTGCAACAACTGGAAAGGCTGTTGGACGAATATCGCAATCGCGACGAACAGGTGGCCGACCGTCAGCAACAGATTCTCACACAGTCGCCCATCTGCAGGCGCATCATGCAGTTGCTCGGCGATTCTGCCCCCAAACCGCTGACCGACGAGGAGTGGCACATCTTGAGGGACACCATCGGGAAGACGCATCCGCAATTCTTCAGGCGATTAGGCGAATTCCAGAGGCTCTCACCCCATGAGATACGCATCTCGCTGCTGATAAAGGCCGGTATCGGGCCTGCCGATATAGCCAAACTGACAGCCCACTCCAAACAATCTGTGTCGAGTACGCGCAGTCGCCTTTACGAGAAAACCTTCGGACAAAAGGGCACGCCTGCCCAATGGGATGAATTCATCCTGAGCCTATGAGGCCCCCGGTCTTGCGAATCCTTTGCGGACTCCGACCGATTCTTTTTGTTCCTTGCGGACTACTTGTGAACTACCGGAACCCCTCTCATTGCAGGGCTTCCGGTAATTTTGTGGTCAAAAAAGGACTATGGAAACCATTCGGGTATCAATTGTACTTTGCACGTACAACGGCGAGCACTATCTCGCACAGCAACTTGACACGTTGCTCCGACAGACCTATCCCATTCATGAAATCATTGTACAGGACGACCATTCTACAGACAACACCGTGGGGATACTGGAGGACTATGCCGTCCGCTACTCATGTATCAAACTCTTTCGGAACGAAAGGCACGGCGGCATCAATGCCAACTTCTTCTCTGCCATGCGCCGTGCCGAGGGGGACGTGATTGCCATCAGCGACCAGGACGACCTATGGGAACCGACGAAGATAGAACGGCAGATAGCCTTTCTTGGCGACCACCTGCTCTGTGCCTGTCGCAGTATGCCTTTTGCTGACGACGGAGCCCCTGTCGGTTACGATTCGCGGCGACCCGATGTCCACCTCATCCGACTGCTATACAGTTCCATCCCTGGCCACACGATGCTCTTTCGTCGCCGTTTGCTGGACATGTTGCCAAAGCCTGATGACAGCCTGCGCACGTACTATGATGTCTATCTGGGGCTGACGGCAGCGGCGAACGACGGCCTGGTCCTGCTCGACGAGGTGCTGGTGCATCAGCGTCGTCATGCGAATGCCGCTACGTATGCAGTCGTAGATACACGCCGAAGGCCTTCGGCTGCCAATGGGCTTTACATTCTTTTCTATTCTTTATGGAATTTCCGTCGCGTCCATCCCTACCAGTGTGCTTATTTCCAGCGCCGTCTGCGGCTCATGCAGGGTATTCATACCGTAACCGGCTCTGCCGCTTCGCTCTGCGAAGAAGGCAGGCTTTTCGATGAAGCCCTGCGGATTGTTCGTCTGCAAAGTCAGGAGGGAATACTTCCGTTCTTGCAACTATTCCGCCTGCACATCCGCCATCGCCACCATCTGTTCTACACCGAAGGCCACGGCTTCTTGAACTTCTGTCGCGCCGCCCTTTATCCCATCATGCAGACTTATAACTATCGCTATCTTGCCAACCCATAGCCATGATGTCCTCAACTTGGTTTCAGCCTTCGAGGGTAGATGCCTTCCGATAATAGCCGCTCGGTATAGTAAAGCATGGTTAATATCCTCGTAGTGCATAGACGTTAAGACCTATATGCATAGTCCGTAACCTTTCGGTGCTTGTTGCGTTCATAAATTTGGAATGTACGTACCAAACCTTGGAACGCACGTCCGGAACTTTGGAACGTGCGTTCGTAACTTCGGGAATCTTTATACAACGCAGTGGAGTGGGGCTGTCCCTCTTCATTTGCCTTTCTTCAGCGGGTCGATGCGGGCGAAGTAGCGGGCGTCCTGCCAGAGGCTGATGAGGTAGAGGACGACGAGGCTTGCACTGATGAACAGGCCCACCGTGTCCAGCGCCTGCAGCGTGTAGGTGCGGCTGAAGACCGACACCGTGCATGACCATTCGTGCAGGGTAGGGAAGAAGTAGAGTACTGAGTTGGCCAGGACGATGATGAGGCGCAACTCCGTGGGGCCCAGCCGGGCGTAGGTCAGGCGGAACTCGTTCTTCAGGTGGGCGTTGATCATCACGTAGACCTCCAGCATCAGGTAGGGCACGATGATGAGCAGGGCCACGCGTAGGCTCATGTAGGCCGACAGGCCGGCGCCGAGCACGATGAGGAACTCGCAGACGCAGTCGAGGTTGTGGTCGATGTAGAAGCCGTAGAGCGGCCGCTGCTGGTTGCGATAGCGGGCCAACGTGCCGTCGAGCGAGTCGCCCAGCCAGTTGAGCACGAAGCCCAGGTTGGCCAGCCACAGCCATGCAGGGCTATAGTTCGTGAGCGCGTAGCCCACGGCTATCACCAGGGCACCCACGACACCGAGGCCCGTCAGGTAATCGCTGGTGACAAACGAAGGTATCCTGCGCACCAATGCACGCAGGACGACCTTCTCACAGGGGTTCAGCAATGAGGTCTGTATCCTCACCGAATGTTCTCTTTTTACGTCTTCCATCGGCTAATCATCGACCTCCCGAATCTTGAATTGCTTGTCGAACTCGATGTCCAGACCGTTAGACAGTTCGATGTCGTAGCCGAACCGGTCGCGCTCAATCTGCACGATGTGGGCCAGGGGCCAGCGCTGACGTACGGTGGCGAGGATGGCCTTTGGTATCAGTGCCTCTGGCACGCGTTCGCGCTGACAGTCAATCTTGGTCCAGTTGCCACTGGAGTCGAATTCCACCGTGTTGCCGTTGGCGAAGACGACATCGTAGGTGCTGTACATCACCTCGCGGTCGTGCTTGATGAGCACGGGGTTGGGAAAATGCTTTTTCAGTACGGCCCGTGCCGTCCGGGGTAGTTGGTCGCTGGTTATCACTTTGTCGCTCCAGGGCCAGGCTGAAGTCTGCAGCACAAACGTGAGTGCAAGGAGCAGAAAACTTGTTCTCTTCATAGTCGTCATGTTTTATGGGGTAATAATGAGAAATACTTACGGCATCGGTTCGCCCGCCGGGGTGAAATTCAGGATGATGTCGTTCTTGTCTTCGCGGTCCAGTTCCACGCGGTAGTAGTTGCCCGTAGGTGTCTCCACCCAGTCGGCGTCGTCTATCTGTAGGCCCTTGTAGTTCGCGCTCACGTAGTCCAGCACGGCCTGTGGCAGTTCGTTGATATTAAGGTCTTTCACGGTCATCACCCACGTGCCGTCCTTCTTGAACCACACTTCCATTTCATGGTAATCCAAATAGAATTCGCCCTTTATTTGGCCATTGGTTTCCTTCTCCCAAGTGGCTGTTACATTGGGGTACATTTGTTGAAATTTGGCCATAACCACTTCGGGTACGTCTGATTCAGCCATATCATCGTCGCAACTTACACTAAAC
>JAFSXQ010000284.1 GCA_017444005.1 Bacteroidaceae bacterium
CACGGTGTGCAGATTGTCTTCAACGACCTCTTTAACCAGAAGACGCCAAGGGCATTGGCGGCCTTCGTGAATGAAAAGGGCGAGGAAGGTGAAGCAACAGCGACCAAGGCCGAAGAGTCGAGCGTGAAGGACGAAGCCGCCGCGGCAGCCAACCCTGAACTCGCGGCCCTCAATGCCGAACTGAAGAAGAACACGCTGGAGGCCTTCCTCGGCGGTGAGCGTCAACCCGTCGGCGACGTCTTGCTCACGGGTGCTACAGGTTATCTGGGCATGCACATCCTCAACGAGTTGCTCACGACCCACGACGGCCACATCTATTGCCCGCTGCGCGTCAAGGGCGGCGAGGACCCGATGCGCCGTCTCAAAACCATGTACTTCTATTACTTCGGTGATGCCGAGGCCTTTAGCCGCTTCGACGAGCGCGTCACCCCGTTTGCTGCCGAGGTGACCCAACCGGGCGCCCTCGACAGTCTCGACTGTAAGGGCCTCACCGTTGTCAACTGCGTGGCCAACGTGAAACACTTCTCGGCAGGCAACGACATCGAACTGGTCAACATCGAGAGTGTGCGCCAACTCATCGACTTCTGCCTGCGCACCGGCTCGCGTCTCATCCACATCTCCACGACCAGCATTGCAGGTCTGAGTGTCGACGGCGTCCCCGGTCCCGACGTCAAACTCACCGAGCAGGATTTGTGGCTCGGCCAGAACATCGACGCCAACAAGTACGTCTACTCCAAGTTCAAGGCCGAGGAACTTGTACTCGATGCCATCTACCACAACGGCCTCGATGCCAAGATTATGCGTGTGGGCAATCTGTCGGCCCGTCAGAAGGACGGCGAGTTCCAAATCAACTTCAACACCAACAACTTCCTGGCATTGCTCCGGGCCTATGTCATCATTGGTATGGTACCCTACGATGCCCTCAGCCAGACCTTCGAGTTCTCGCCGATTGACGATGTGGCCCACGCCATCATGCTGCTGGCTACGTCGCCCAAGGATTGCACCGTATTCCATCCTTATAACATCCACCACCCGTACTTTGCCGATATCTTGAATGGCTTTGCCGACGCGGGTATCACGCTGAAACGCGTGGAGAGGGAAGAATTCCAGGAGGCCCTGCAGCAGATGATGGACAATCCCGACCTGGTCACTTTGCTGCGACCACTGATGGCCTACAACCTGAGCACCACCCACCAGATGCGCTGGATAGAACCCGAGAATACCTACACCACGCAGGTGCTCTTCCGCTACGGCTTCCAGTGGCCCACGACCAACCGCAACTATGTCCATCGATTTGTCGACACGATCACAGGCTTCGACTACTTTAACAGTTAAGGTGGCAATGTGAAAAGCCTCGTTCACACGCGGACGAAACGAACAACTTAATTATTTAAACAACTGAAGATTCTGATTGTTCTGATAAGCAACCGCATTCCAGTCATCTGGAATGCGGCTGCTCAATTAGTATAATCCGTTAAATTGGCTTTGCTGGACTAAAGGCTCGTTTATTGTCTGTTTTGTATTTTTTGTTTTCATTTTCTCTAGGGTAGGGTATTCAAGTCTTAACAAAACATAAAAGTGAGTTTTTTAATCCGCTGATTTGTCCATTTCTAACATCAAAGTGCGTAGCGAACATTTCGGGCGGTTCATTGCCGTTTGGAACATCGTTAGTAACTTTGCAACCGAAACGAGAGAAAAGTTAGTATAACTGATAATCAGAACGAAATATGTTACGAGACATTATAGTTGATCCATACTTTCCTGATTGCCCGATACGCAATATCCTGTCGCGCATCAGCGACCGGTGGTCGATGTTGATACTGTACACGCTGGACGGCAAGGACACGCCGATGCGGTATTCCGACATCCTTGCGGCGATACCCGACATCTCGCAGAAGATGCTCACCGTGGCGCTGCGCAACCTGGAGGCCGATGGA
>JAFSXQ010000285.1 GCA_017444005.1 Bacteroidaceae bacterium
AAGTTCTTTTCTACCATACTCAAGATGCATGAGTATCTGCTCATTTGCGACAGCATAGAGACGGAGCCCGACGACTTGGGAAAGGTGAAATACCGCTATCATAACCGGGGGCGCGAGATCATGACCTCCTATCGCTCTAACCTACTGAACGGAGGCAAGTTCCTGCTGAAGCGGAACAAGAATGCCGAAGCCTTCCCATACTTCGACATGTATATCCGTACGGCCCGCAGCGACTTTTTCCTCGATGTCTTCGAGTTCCGCAACGACACCCTCCTGCCGCATGTGGCCTACTGGGCAACGGTATCGGCCTACAATGCCAACCAGGCCAGCCAGGCGCTGCGCTACATCGACGATGCCATTGCCGGTGCCGACACCACGCTGCGCGTCTCGCTGCAGGAATACAAGGTGCGCTGCTACGAAGCCCTGAAGGACAGCGACAACTGGGTGAAGAGCCTGCTGGAGGGCGTGCGCCTTTATCCGGCTCACGACTACTTCTACCTTCACCTGATGGACCACTACGCTGAAGGCAAGCATTACGACGACGCCATCCTCCTGTGCGACTCGATGTTGCAGCGCGTGGGCGACAGGGCCATATATTGGTATGGGCAGAGCCAGATGTATCTGGGCAAGGAACAGTACGACTCGTGCATCGTTGCAGCCAACGAAGCCTTGCGGCTCGACAACCAGATGGTGGATGCCCATTATAATAAAGGTATATCGTACCTGAACAAGGCTGTCGCCTTTGCTGCCACTGCCTGCAACGACATCCGCGACCCGAAGTGCCGCGAGGACAGGAAGACCTTGCAGGAACTCTATCGCAATGCCAAGGAGCCGATGGAACAGGTGCGTAAACTGACGCCCGACGACAGCAAGCGATGGGCCTCACCGCTTTATCGAATCTATCTTTACCTGAATATGGGTGCCGAATTTGCCGAAATGGAAAAGATATTGAATGCGAAGTAACTGGTACATTGCCGTTGCGGCTCTCCTGAGTCTGTTCGTTGCCTGTGAGGGACACACGGCACGGGAACGGAAGGATGAGGTAGATTCGCTCAACGCGCGAGCCTACAGTTTCCGCTATGTAAACATCGATTCCACATCGGCTTTGGCCCATCGGGCACTCACACTTTCCGACGACTATAACGACGGCTTTTGCGAGTCGTGGCTCAATCTGGCCTTTGTCGAATATCAGCAGATGAACTTCGACCGGGCCGACAGCATTCTGCGTCTGGTTCGTTCGCGGCATCCGAAGACCCTGCTTCGCCTCTGTGGCAACGTCATGCAGATGAAGACGTGCCAGCGAACGGGACACGGCGACCGCTTTTTCCAGGCCAAGAGCCGTGCCGAAGAACGCATGGCGCTACTGGCCAAACAGGAAGGCGACATGTCGCCCCACGACGTGGCCCTGTGGGTATATGCCCGGACCGAGTTCCACATCATTGCATCGACCTATTACTTCTATCAGGAGCAGGACGCACAGGCCCGTGCCGAACTTGAAGCCGTTCCGCCCTGCCTGCGTCTGCACGTCGACACGGTGCAGTGGGTTTATTATAACTACATGCTCGGTCCGGGCGGACTGGTGGAAGGGCGCGATGCACAGGACATCACCTTGCAGGAGTTCGACTACCTGTTCCGTGCCTACATCTCCAGCCGCAGGGACTCGTTGCATTACTTCGAGGCCAACAGTCTGCAGGCCTTTGCCACGATGTTTTTGACCAACGACTCGCTCTTGCAGGAGCAGCGCCCCGATGCCTACAACCTGCTGCGCTTCCAACACACCGACTGGCAGGCGGAGCAGGACGGCTTGCCACTGGCCTTTGCCCGTCATGCCCTGTCGTTGTTCCAGGACTACAACGACCTGTTCCAGACGGCCTGCACCTATCGCACGCTGGGCGAGATATACTTCCAACAACAGGACTACGAGAAGGCGCTTTCGAGTTATACCCAGGCCCTGCACTGCGTCAACCTGCACCACCTGCGCTACTATGGTGACCTGTCGCCCGACACCCTGTCGGCCTTCAATCCCGACGATGTGGGGCGCAGCGTCGAGAAGGAATGGATCGACGACCCGCGCATCTCTACGGTGCCCGAATGGATAGCCGGCATACGGCAGCAGTTGAGCCTGGTGTTCAGTGCGATGGACATGAAACAGGCCTCGGACTATAACCGCAATTCCTACCTCGACCTGCTTTTGGCCTCGAACCAGGACCTGGAACTTGAGAACCGCACACAGGAACTGGAGCGAGAGACGCGTACACTGTACGGACGCATCCTGTGGTGCTTGGGTGCCCTGTTGGTCGTGTGGCTTGCGGCTTGGGTGATACGGTGGCACATGAAACGTCGCAACGCGGAGTCACAGAGCGAACTGGACGAGGGCCGATGGGAGGCAGATGCAGAGTTCCGGCGATGGGTGGATGAACGCATCGTGCAACTTCAGGACGAGCGGGAGGAGGCGGAGGAACGGTTGCAAATGGCACATCGCGGCGTCACCGACAACAAACGCAAGAATGCCGAGAACCGCGCCAAGGTGTCGCTGGTGCATGGCATCGTACCCTTCCTCGACCGTATCGGAGGGGAGGTCCTGCGCATGAAGCGCGACGGGACCGTCGGTGCAGAGCGCCGCGAATACATCATCGAACTGGTCGACGAGATAGAGCGCTACAATGCTGTACTGACCGAATGGATAAAACTGGAACAGGGTCAACTAAACCTGCGCATCACGACATTCCCCCTCGACAAACTTTTCCGCATCGTGGCAGAGGGACATTATGCCTTCGACCAGAAGCAGATACGACTGCAGGTCGACGAAGTCGCGTCGCTGGTAAAAGCCGACGAGAGCCTGACGCTGTTCATGATAAACACGCTGGCCGACAACGCCCGCAAGTTTACGCCTGCCGGCGGGCGTGTCACCCTGTCGGCCGAAGAAACGGACGAGTACGTGGAGATTCAGGTCAGTGATACGGGCTGCGGCCTCTCGCCGGAGGACGTCGACACCATCACGAACAGCAAGGTCTACGATGCCTCCGAGATTGGGCAGAGCCGCGAGGGCAAGGGCTTCGGTTTCGGGCTGATGAACTGTCGGGGCATCATCGAGAAGTACAAGAAGACGTCGTCGCTCTTCGCCTGCTGTGCCTTCGGTGTGCGCAGTCGGTTGGGGCAGGGGAGCACGTTTTACTTCCGCCTGCCTCGTGTCCTCAGGTTGGTCCTGCTGTTCCTGTGCTGGCCGCTGTTCAGCCAGGCCGACGAGGTGACGATGTTCTACGATTCGCTCTATCAGGCCAACCTCACCGCGCGCTATGCCGATGCCCTGCGCTACGCCGAACGCGTGATAGGCCTCTTGAATCGTGAGCACCCGGGACAACCGCCCATGACCCTCTATGATGCCGACCCGGCCCACCATGAGAGTGCCGAGATGATGTGGGCGAAGGCTGGCGAACCGTCCGACTACGAACTCATTGTGGGACTGCGCAACGAGGTGGCACTGGCGGCCCTTTCGCTTCACGACTTCCCGCTCTATCACTACAACAATCGGGCCTGCATCCGCCTGCATAAGTTCATCCATCAGGATGCCACCCTGCCCACCTACTTCCACGAAATGGAGCGCGCCCATCGGCGCAGCAACCTCCTGTTCACGCTCTCCTTCCTATTGGCGCTGGCTTTGTCGTACGTTGCTTATAGACTACTGATAAGCAGGGAGATAACTCGTAGGCGTGGACTCATCGCTCTAAAGGTGTATTTGTCTAATCTATACATGCAGGTGCAGCGCAAGTCGGCTATCGACGGACTTCAGTTCGCCTTTGCCCGGCGCTATCCTGAGGCCGGGGAGTGGGCCGAAACCTATCGTCGGCGCATAGAGGCCGATAGCCTGATGCCCATGCAGCGGTTGAATGAAGACATCAGTCACCTGTCCGACGAACAGGCACGGCTCGACTTCGAGCAAAACCGCCTGCACGTCCAGAACCTGATTCTCGACAACTGCCTGTCCACCATCAAGCACGAGTCGATGTACTATCCCTCGCGCATCCGCCTGCTGGCCGAGAAGATGCAGGAGCAGGACATACGGCCCTTGTCCGAACTGGTGCAGTACTATCACCACATCTACACGCTGCTTTGCCAGCAGGCCGACGAACAGGTCAGCCAGCCCGGCTATAAGCGTCAGAGCGTGCCCGTCGACAGGGTGATTGAAGCGTCGCATCGTGTGGCCCAACGCCTCACGAGGCGATGGTCAACGTCACGCATCGTTGAGGCCGAAGCGACGCATCGTTCAGACGCCCGCGTCGTGGCCGATGAAATTCTCCTCAGTCAGTTGATGGAATCGCTGCTCCAGGAGATGATGAGCCACGAGGGGGCAAGACTGTCGATTTCGGCCGTGGAAGACGGCAACTTCATTCGTTTCGTTCTTCGCGACGAGGCGAACACGATGCCCGACGAGTACCTGGCTAACCTCTTCTTCCCCGATGTCAGCCACATCCCCTGCCTGGTGGCCAAGCAGATTCTGCGCGAGCACGACACCTACGCCAATCATCCCGGCTGCCGTCTGGTGGCCCAATCGGCGGAAGAGGGTGGCTACGAAATATTCTTCACGTTGTTGAGAATCATGCCATAATGCCGTAATGTTGCTATATCGTAATATCGTTAAATTGTAATTAATAAGGAAAGTGATGGATAGTTTCAAAGTAATCATTGTAGAAGACGTGAAACTCGAGTTGAAGGGCACCGAGCAGATATTCCGTACGGAGATACCCGAGGCCGAGGTCATTGGTACGGCTCAGAACGAGAGCGAGGTGTGGAAACTCTTCCGCGTGGCAGAGCCCGACCTGCTGCTGCTCGACCTGGGCCTTGGCGGCAGCACCACCATCGGCGTGGAGATTTGCCGGCAGGTGCGCACACGCTATCCCCAGTGCCATGTGCTCATCTTCACGGGGGAGATATTGAACGAACGCCTCTGGGTGGAGGTGCTGAAGGCCGGGGCCGACGGCATCATCCTGAAGACGGGCGAACTCCTGACGCGCGACGACGTCATGCTCGTCATGAAGGGCCGCCAACTGGTGTTCAACCAGCCCATACTGGAGAAGATAGTCGACCGCTTCAAGAAGTCGGTGATGGCCGAGACCCTGAAGCGCGATGCGGCCATCAGTTACGACATCGACGAGTACGACGAACGCTTCCTGCGCCACCTGGCTCTGGGCTACACGAAGGAAATGATAGCCCAACTCCGCGGCATGCCCTTCGGCACGAAGAGCCTGGAGAAGCGTCAGGCGGACCTCATCAACCGCCTCTTCCCGGAGGGGGAACGCATCGGCGTGAACGCCACCCGGCTGGCCGTGCGTGCCCTGCAACTGCATATCCTCGACCTCGATAACCTGGAACCTGACGATGAATAATACCCAGCCCCTAACCTCATCCTCTATGGAGGAGTCTTTGAATCCCAGTCAGTGGGAAGCCGTTCGCTGTTGCGATGCTCCCTCGCTCGTTATCGCCGGAGCCGGGTCGGGCAAGACGCGGGTGCTCACCTACAAGATTGCCTACCTGATGCAGCAGGGAATGGCCCCCTGGAGCATACTGGCCCTGACCTTCACCAACAAGGCCGCACGCGAGATGCGCGAGCGTATCGGACATCTGGTGGGCGAGCACGAGGCCAGCCTCCTGTGGATGGGCACGTTCCACAGCATCTTCTATCGCATCCTGCGCTACGAAAGCGAGCATATCGGTTTTTCGTCGCATTTCACCATCTACGACGACCGCGATTCGCAGAGCCTCGTGAAGACCATCATCCAAGAGATGGGGCTCGACGATAAGCAATATCGGCCGGGCATTGTTGCCAAGCGTATCGGCGAGGCCAAGAACGAACTCATCCGTCCCAGCCAGTATGCTCAGGACTATCAGTTTATCCGTCGCGATCAGGCGAGCCGCATGCCCCTTGTCCATCAGATTTACGCCACCTATCAGCAGCGCTTGCGTCAAGCCGATGCTATGGACTTCGACGACCTGCTGCTCTATACCTATATATTACTGAAGGAGCACCCCGAAGTCCGGCAGAAGTACGAAGACCGCTTCCAGTTCGTGCTGGTCGACGAGTATCAGGACACGAACTACGCCCAGCACCAAATCGTGTGGCTACTGACCGAGCATCGGCAGCGCGTCTGCGTCGTAGGCGACGATGCCCAGAGCATCTACTCGTTTCGCGGTGCACGCATCGACAACATCCTCACCTTCCAGCAAGCCTATCAGGGGGCCCGGCTGTTCAAACTGGAGCAGAACTACCGCTCCACGCAGACCATCGTGAATGCGGCCAACAGCATCATCCACAACAACCGGCGCCAGATACACAAGGACGTGCGCAGCATGAAGGAACAGGGGCGGCCCATCGAACTCTGTGAGGCCTATAGCGACAAGGAGGAGGCCGCCATCGTAGCCCGGAAGATATACGAACTCACGCACAACGAGGACTACGGCTTCGGCGACATTACCATCCTTTATCGCACCAACGACCAGAGTCGCGTGTTCGAGGAGGAGTTCCTGCGTCGCAAGTATCCCTATCGCATCTACGGCGGTCTGTCGTTCTACCAGCGTAAGGAGGTGAAGGATGCGCTGGCCTACCTGCGCCTCGCCGTGAATCCGCGCGACGAGGAAGCCCTGCGGCGCGTCATCAACTATCCCGCCCGAGGCATCGGCAAGACCACGCTCGACAAGGTCTTTCAGACTGCTGTCGACCATCAGGTAGCCCCGTGGCAGGTCGTCAGTGCCCCTGCCGAATATGCCCTCCCGGTCAATGCTGCCACGCAGGCCAAACTGCAGCGCTTTGCCCAACTCATAGCCTCCTACGCAACCCTCGTACCCACAGAACAAGCCGACTCACTGGCCATCCGCCTGCTGCGCGAATCGGGCCTCACCGACGAGATTAACGCCGGTCGGGAACCCGAAGACCGCGACCGTCAGGCCAACCTCCAGGAACTGCTCGACAGCATGTCTGCCTTTGTGTCGGACCGTACGGAGGAAGGTATGTCTGTAACCCTCGCCGACTTCCTGCAGATGGTGTCGCTCCTGACCGACCAGGACAAGGACAACGACGAGACGCAGCCCTCCATCACGCTCATGACCATACACGCCGCCAAGGGCCTGGAGTTCCGTGCCGTCTTCGTTGTGGGCCTCGAGGAGAACCTCTTCCCCTCGGAAATGGCCATCGAAGAAGGGAACATCGAGGAGGAGCGTCGCCTGTTCTACGTCGCCGTCACCCGTGCCGCCGAGTGTCTCATCCTCACGTGGAGCCACAGCCGCATGCGCTTTGGCAAGTTCGAGAACAACCAGCGCAGCCGGTTCGTCAAGGAGATAGATCCTTCCTGCCTGGCAACGAAGACCAAAGAATCCGGCAGCCTGCTCTTTGGCAACAGTGCTCCCTCGCGCGAGCCTTTCTCCAAAACCTCCGGTGCGTCCGACCATGCGGCTCCGTCTTTCCGTTCTGTCAGGAATACGCCTTTTGGGACAACTGCAACTCGGCGTGAATCCAGTTCTTCTGTTCCGTCCTCCCCGCGCACGGCAGTCCCCTTGTCGCGTTTCACCAGCCCCCACACCGCATCGGCGCCCTTGCCCGACAAGCAGACCGTGCAGGTGGGCAACCGCATCGAACACAGCCGATTCGGACGGGGCGTGGTTATGGCTATTGAGGGAACGGGACTCGACACGAAGGCCATCGTCCAGTTCGAGAATGCCGGCCAGAAGCAACTTCTCCTTCGCTTCGCCCGCTTTACGGTCGTTTCGTGATGAGCCACACGGCTGTTGGGAGTGATAAAGGGGTGGGGGTCTAGAATTTCATGACGTCGCAAAAGGCGTCGTACGATGCTTCGATGCGTGCAAGTTGATAGGGCTGGACGTGCAGTGAGAAGGTTCCCTTCACCTCGTCCAGCCCGTAGTATGTCCGGATGAGGCTGGCCAGGTTAAAGCCCAGCCCGTCGCCCCGCTGTATCAGGAACTGGGCCGTGCGGATGAGCAGTGGGCGGTCGTGTTCGGCGTAACGCAACGTGCAGAACAGAGCATAACTTGCGGCCTTCGTGGGCACTCGCAGCAACAGCGCCAGTTGGTCTCTGCCTTCTTCAATATCCAGGTGGCGCATGAGCCAACGGATGTCGTCGGGCGATGCCAGCACTGGCAACAACTGCATGGCAGCCTTCTGCCGGTCGATGGCGTTCCCTTTGACCTGAGCCAGGAAGGTTCGTGCCCCCGTCGAGCGCAGGTGCAGTTCACCGTTCCCGATGCGTTCGGCGATGGTCTTCATCAGTGTCACCAGGAAGGCCTTGGCGTCGTCGTTACAAAGCACGCAGGCCATCTCCCACGTTGCTGCTTCGCCCAGTGCAGGCATGATTCGTTCGCCCAGCATGTAGCCAGCCGTGCGAAACTGTGCATTGGAAAGGGTGCGGATGTAAGACAAAACACCCTGCCAGTCGCTTTGTCCTGCAAGTTGTTGCAGGCGTGCGTACAGGGCAGGGTTGTAATGCTTGTCCATTTGTTCGATGAACGGATTGACTCTGTCTATCCTTTCGATGAACGGATTGACTCCGTCTATCCTTTCGATGAACGGATTGACTCTGTCTATCCTTTCGATGAACGGATTGACTCCGTCTATCCTTGAGCCTCTTGTCGGATTCGAACCAACGACCCCGAGATTACAAATCACGTGCTCTGGCCAACTGAGCTAAAGAGGCGGGTGGGAAAGCTGACCGCATCGCGCCGCTACAACCGAGTACCCTTGCTGCGGTCAAGCCCTGGGGGATTCCAAGGGAGCATGCCGTACGGGACTTTCCCATTTTGCGGGTGCAAAGGTACGAATAAATGAGCGAAAATGCAAATTAATTTGCGATTTTCCGAACGGGAGTACCTAAAAACGTAGTTTAAAGGTACGTAATCGGACAGCCGAAGGCCTACGCTTGCAGAGCGAAGCGGCGCAAGAATAAGTGAGCGAGGCAAGGGACAATTTGCCGCCCTTTCCAATATTTTTCTCCCCTCCATGCTTCGCTTTTAATTTTTATTTCGTATCTTTGCAGCAAAGATAATGAGAAGATGGGGCAACTTGCATTTCTGCGGATGTTCATTCTGGTGGCGATTTCGCTTGATGTGAACGATAACCGCCGCCATGTTCACGTGTTCAGGAAAGGCCGGAGACATCAGCATTCGCTCGCGAAGATATGGATAGAGAAGAACGGGGAGCAGTGTGTGGAGATTGCAGAGTCAGAACTGACCACAAGGGAGAATGAGGTGCTTGTCGCTGCCATCAATCGTCACTGGACGTTCATCAACGAACAGATAACAAGAGTGTTCAAGGGCGAAAAGACCATATCAATAGATATTGAGAAATAGAAAACTCGAAAAAGGAGGATTGTATTATGTGTAAGATGAAAGATGTCTGCGTAGGTATCAAAGACCTGAATTTCACTGCCCATCGTGGCAAGATGTGGGTGCGCCTGACCGACGGGCGCGAGATAATCATTCCCGTATCATTCTTTCCCGACATTCAGCATATGCCCGTCAGGGAACGCGAGAAGTGGATGGTGCTCGACGACCAGTATTTCACTTTCGAAAACATGACACGAGTATATTCCGTGCTCGACCTGCTGAAAGCCGCCTAAATGCAAGCCTTGCCTTGAAACGGCGCCTGCAAGCACTTGCTGTAGCATAAACATATAACATTGACATTAAAAACATACCGCCTATGGGCTAAAATAAAATAGAAGACATATTGGAAGAAGCGTCCGTTTAGAATCTTGTTCTTCGAAATTCGCCAAATTTTAGAACAATCCAAGAGTAAAAGCACGGATGCTCACGCTGATGGCGTGGGCTTTTACTCGTTGAAGGATTGTTAGGTGTTTGGCGATACCTCGAAGAACGTAGACGAAGTAAATAGTCCACGTTTTCTTTTTGTCGTCTCATCAAAATAGCAATGTAGAACTACCTAAAATTAAAAATTATGAAAAAGTCTTTTTTATTACTTTGTTTACTACTGACTACGGTTGATAGTATGGGATATTATGCGGAGATAAATGGAATCTATTACAATTTGGTTCCTGAAACCCAGACGGCGATGGTAGTTTCAAGCCAAGGAGACCTGTTCAACACGGGGCAGACCTACACCTATTCCGGTTCAGCCACGAGTCAGTCGCTGACAGGTTCGTATTTCAGTGGCGAGTGGCGCTATGCCAACGAAAGTCAAACCACCAAACTCACCAACATGACGGTGCAACTGCAGAGCAACACCATGGCTAGTCTGACTCTGGCGCCCTACACCGACGGAGTTGTAACGGTAAACCAAATTTCCATCTCCAGCTTGGAGATGACGGTAGCCAGCGGCGGCTACACCGTACTTTCTATTGGCGACAGAAGTACTATCGACGGTTGTATTACGTATAACGGTGTCACTTACACTGCCGCCAACCTCTACATCGAAAAGGCACTGGTCACTTCGATTGCTATCAGTTTAGAAATGACCATATACTTTCAGGATTCCAACAAACCCGACGACTACCAGATGGCAATTAACCTGACCTATCATTCAGGGATTTTGTCTCCAAGATATGAAGGACAAATTGTAATCCCCAAATCTGTAACGTATGAAGGAATAACTTATCAAGTGACTTCTATAGGTGCTCGTGCGTTTTATAGATGCAGTGGTCTTACCTCAATCACGATTCCCAGTAGCATAACGGACATCGGTGCCGAAGCGTTTGAAGGCGTAGATAAAGTGCATGTTAACCGGGGAACAGGAGCCTTATTGCAGGTATGGGAGTCTGGTTATACGACTCCCTATGAAACAGGGACAGATAAAGAATTGCCTGCCCCATATATAAGCGTTGAGTCTACCACACAGACGACTGCTACGATAATAATTCACAACTATTATAAAGAATACGTCTACGACTATGATGGAAATGAATTTACTGGTGATAGTTATATCGTTACGGGATTGCGCCCGGAATATACGGGTGACCTCTTAATTCTTGTAAAGAATGATGAAGTAGCCTATCGTACATCAAGTGTAAAATATACGACAAAGAGCATAAGCCCTTCTGTCAGCATCGGCAACAGAACGGCATCGTCCATCACCGTCATCGGCTCGTACATTGAAGGCGATGCCGAGATTACCAGCCATACATTGACGTTGAACGGTGTGAAAACAGAGGGAAACAAAAACATTATTACAGGAACAGGGTTGGAACCCAATAGACAGTACGTGGCCCAATACACGATAAAGGTCAATGGAGGAACATACTCTTCTAAAAGTATAAACATCACCACCGACGCCCTGACGCTGACTACCGAACAACCGAAGGTTATCAGCGACGGGAACGTAATCGTCGGGGCAACATCGAATTTGGACGACGCGGAGACGAACATCGGGTTCGAGTGGCGCCGAGTGGATTGGACGAACGACTTTGCCTCGAACAGCGGAAAGGCATACCTCTACGGCGGAGTGATGGAGGGATACATCCGTAACTTGAACAGCAACTACCTGTGGAAGTACAGGCCCTATTATGAGTCGGATTCGGGCAACCGCTACTATGGCGAGTGGGTGGGCATCGACCCGACGAACACCAGTTACTTCGAGCCGACGGTGCACACCTACGCCCGTATCAGTGTCGACGGCAACAGGGCCACGGTGAGCGGTTATGCCCAGCGCGGCACGGACAATGTGGTGAGCCAGGGATTCATGTACTGGAAGAGTGTGGCCGAAGTAAGGGGCGAGGCCATGTATGCCCCCAGCGTGCCCAAGGATGCCATGAAGGTGGAGGCCACGGGCACGGTGATGGAGGCCGAACTGGACGGCTTGGAATATGAGACGGATTACAGTTACGTGGCCTATATGACGACCGCGGAAGGTGAAACGTTCTACGGCGAAACGAAATCGTTCCGAACGGGCGAGGACACCACAGGCATAGGGGGCATTGAAAGTACAGGGCCGACGATGGGCAGCGAACCTGCCATCTATGACCTGAACGGTCGCAAACTGGCGAGGATGCAGAAGGGCATCAACATCCTCCGCTATTCGGACGGCAGCGTGAAAAAGGTAATGATGAAGTGACGCAGAGTGATTCTTCTATTATAAAACTCAAAAGGGGCGAAAAATGTCTAAAAGACCTGTTTCTTTAAGGTGTTTTTTCCGGTAACAATGCAATGCGACCTCGGCGGCAACGTGCAATACGGACTTTTCCCATAGTATGGGAAAGGCTTGTCCCATAGTATGGGAAAAGCGTTTCCCACGCGTGGGAAAAGTCGTCGCTTCTCATCGTTGCCGTGCCGTTATGGCGTGCATCACACTCTTGTCACGTTCTTCACGCCCTTCACGGTCTTTAACTTCTTTATCAGGCCCTGCAGGCGGTCGGTGTCTTCGAGCATGACGGTCAGGTGGCCGGAGAAGAGGCCGTCGTTGGAGTCGATGGAGATGCTGCGCATGAGCATCTTCTCCTCCTTGGAGATGATGGAGGTGATGTTGTTCACGATGCCCATGTCGTCCTGCCCGACGATATGCAGGGTGATGCTGTATTGGCTGCCGCGCTTCGAGGACCAGCGGGCGCGGACCACGCGATAGGGATAGCGCTGGAGCATCTGGCGGGCGTTGGGGCAGTCGCTGCGGTGAATCTTGATGCCGCCCGACGAGGACACGAAGCCGAAGACGTCGTCGCCGTAGATGGGGTGGCAGCATTTGGCCAACTGGAAGTCGATGCCCTTCAGGTTCTGGTCGATGACCAGCACGTCGTCCTTCCCAGTTGAAAGTTGAGAATTGAAAGTTGAAAGTTGAGAGTTGGGGTCCTGCATCACGAAGTCGGCGGCCGAGCGGGTCACCACCTCCTCCTCGCCGCGTTCGTGGCGCTGCTGCGCCTGGTAGGCCTCCAGCACGTGGTTGATGTCTATCTTCTCCTCGGCAATGGCGCGGTAGAAGTCCGTCACCACCTTGAATCCCAGTCGCTTGATGGTGTGCATCAGTGTGGGCTCGCTGTACTCCACCTTGCGGT
>JAFSXQ010000286.1 GCA_017444005.1 Bacteroidaceae bacterium
CTTGCTGAAGTCGAAGCCGAGTGTGTAGGAGTCGGAAGTGGTGGCCTGATTGACGGCTTGCACGACGCTGGTAGCGCCCTCGTAGGTATAGCCGTAGATTTGGTTGTCGCGGGTGTGGTTGTAACTGGCGTTGAGGCGGAAGAACAGGGCATTCAGGGCACTCCGATAGCCGATGCTGGCACTGGTGCCCACGCGGTCGGTCTCGGAGAGTTGCTCGACGTAGGAGCGCTGTAAGGTGCGGTAGTTCGACATGATGTAACCCGAATAGATGCCGCCCGGGTCGCCCACGTTCCTGTAATACGAGGCACTGACGCTTCCGCTCCAGTCTCGCCAGTCGTAACTGGTGGAGAAGTTGGGCGATACGAGCAGGTGGACGTAGCCGTGCCGGTCGTCGCGCACATGATCGTCGAGCGTCTGCGTGTAGAGGTTCAGGGGACAGCCGAGGCTGATGCGCCAACTGCCTCGCTCCCATTTGTAGTGCTGCCCAAGGGTCAGTTCGTAGGTGTTGTACCAGAGATTATTCCGGAGGGAGGGGGCGCCGGTGACAGAATCGCCGCCCACGCTACCCGACACGGGCGGCACGAAGCCGTCGAGGTCGGTCGTGATGCCGTGGAGACTGGCGTTGGCAATCACGCCGTAGGCGAGGGTGAAGAAGCCGAAGCGGAAGTTGTAGTTGGTGTGGAAGTTGGCGTTGATGTGGCGCGATTCGATGTCTTGCTGGTAAATTTGAGAATTGAAAATTGAAGATTGAGGATTGTCTATGCTTGCGGAATTATCCATATACGAAAGCGAATCCACGCCCACCGTCAGCGTGTTGGGGCGCTGCGCATAGCCAGCGGAGAAATGCAGGTCGAGCGTATGCTTGCCGATGTTCTTGATGAGGTTGGTGGTGTTGCTGACGGCAAGCGAGGGGCGGTCGAAGTGCTGATGGACAGCCTCAATGCCATTGCCCCCTACCTGCTGGTTACTCCCCACAGGTAATTGTGAATTGTGCATTATGCATTGTGAATTGAGCAGTCCCTCCACGCGGTCGTCGTTCCAACTGCCGTCGAACTTCACGACGTTGGCCAGGAAACCGTCCTTGGCGTTCCACATATAGCGGAGGTTGCCGCTGAGGTCGTTGAGGTGCGTGCGCGAGGTCAGCGTCTCGGTGGTCAGCAGGCGGGTATCGTCGGTGACGAAGCGGTCGCTCTCCGACGTTCCTTCGCGCCGGATGTCGTCGTGGCGGTACGCCACGTTCACTGTCACTTCCGAATCCTTGCCCACCTTCTCCAGGTGGTTCATGGTGGCGATGTGGCTATGGTTGTCGAAGGTGCGCTTCTGCGACAGGCCTGCACCCGAGGGCAGGACGGCATTCGTGGGGCAGAAAGGATGGAGGCCGACGCTGTTGATGCTGGAATAGTGCGAGGTCAGTTCCGCCGACACGTCGTCGCCCGCGTTGTTACCTTTATATAAAGACATGTTCTGACGACGTTTGGCGAAGTACATGCCCACCACTTCGGCGGCCCACAACGGGTTCTGGCCGATGACCGTCGCCCCGTCGGAAAGGGGACGACTGCCGATGCGCCACGGGCCCGACTGCTGCCATCCCGCACCCACCATCGTGTTCACGGCCACGGTGCCCTTGGCCGAGTTCTTCAGTTTCAGGTTGATGGCCACGTCGTCGGTGATGCCTTTGTCCTGCAAGGCCTTGATGGGTTGGTGGTGCTCCAGCACCTGCACACTGGCCACGTCCGAGGCGTTGATGTTGTTCGTGGCCAAGCCATAGCGCCCTTGCAGGAGGTCCATGTCCTCGACGTAGAACTTCTTGATGGCCTTACCGTTGAACTTGATGGCTCCGCTCTCCGACACCTCGATGCCCGGCATACGCTTCAGCACGTCGCCGATGACACGGTCGCCCTGCTGCTGGTAGGCCCCGACAAGGTAACTGAGCGTGTCGCCGTGCTGTCGGATTTTGTCAGCCTTGACGGTCACCTCCTTCAGTTCCATCTGCTGTTCGCGCACACGGAAGTCCACCCTCTGCGAACGGTTGGCCACGATGCGCGCCCGATTGCCGATGGTCAGCCCCGAGGCGGTGACGGTCAGGGAGTCGGCCGTGGTTCGGAACTCCAGTCGGTAGTGGCCTTTGGCATCTGTGTCGGCGTACTTGAGAATGCCGCCCGTGCCCTTCGGTCCAACGGTCACGAAGGCATCCACGCCCTGTCCGAGAGAGTCCGTCACCGTGCCCTCGATGACCGTCTGGGCATCGGCAGAACAAGGCACAAAGGAGAGGGCTGCCACCAGAGGCAGCATAGCAAATATCGGTTTCATAAGTATCAGATTTTACCTTACTTTGAGCGCTGGCTCCCCTTCCTTGGGGAGGGGCTGGGGGTAGGCTTCCTAATAGGTGCCCCCGCCCCTTTGTCGAGGCGATAGCAGATGGGGATGACGTATTTCGAACGGACGGCCCGTCCCTTGCTATAGCCGGGCATCCAGCGAGGCATGTCGCGCACGACGGAGAGGGCGGCGCTGTCCAGGTCGGCACGCACACTGCGCTCCATGCGGAGACCCGTCAGCCGCCCGTCCTTCTCGACGATGAAGGAGACAATGACGCGCCCCTCGATGCTGTCCGCCAGTGCCGACTCGGGATAGTGGAGGTGCTTCATCCAGTATTGCATCAGGGCATCCGTACCACCGGGGAACTCGGGCAGGACCTCCAGTTCGCTGGGCGGACAGGGCATCTCCTTCTGTTCCAACCACGGCAACCGACCTCCCCCGCCGATGCGTACGGTGGCATAGGTGAGCCCGCTGATGAGCAACAAGCCTATCAAGACGGCGGCAATGCGGCGCACAAGGGACTGGCGCCGGCGTCGGGCCGCATGGACGAGCCGGTCGGCAAAGTCGTCGGAGAGCCGGATTTCAGGCCGACGGGTGCGGCGCAGGGCCTCGCGGAGGTCAGAGTTCGTGGTCTTCATGTTCGAGTTGGATTATCAGGTGATACAATCGTTTGCGAATGCGATGAAGGCGCTGGTAGAGTGCATCGGGTGTGGTGGCGAAGAGGCTGGCCACCTCGGTCAGCGGGCGCTCCTCCTCGTAGCGCAGAGCGAGCAGCGTGCGTTCCTCGTCCGTGAGTTGTTCCATGGCTTGCATCAGGTGGGCAATGCGCTCTTCGTTGCCCGTCGAGAAAGCCTCGTCCAGCGTCGTCTCGCTGACGTCGGGCAGACCGTCGAGGCTCACCATCTGTGCCACGGGTCGCCGTTCGATGTGCCGCAGACAGGTCGTATAGACGATGCGCGTGAGCCACGTGCGGAGCGAACTGCGTCGTTCGTCGTACTGATGGGCATAGCGCATGGCATGGAGCAGGGCGTCTTGCAGGGCATCCTCGGCCTCCTCGCGGGTGGGCAGTAGCCTCAGCGCCTGTCCGAAGAGAGCCTGTCCGTGCTCGGCCACGAGGGTTCGTAGGGCTTCCCCGTCGCCCGTTGCCGCGCGGCGCATCGTCGTGCGCTCCTGGCCTGTCCGTGTCGTGTCGTTCGTCTTCATCTACCATTATATATACGCCGAAACAGCCCTGCCTGACGTGCCCTGCCCCGATTTTAACATTCTTTAAGAACAAAAGAAGCGCGACCTCCCCCTATCTGCGGGGAAGCCGCGCCTCTGAGTACCGATATCTATATTACTTCTGTTCCTTGGCGGCAATCCGCTCCAAGGTCTGCCACACCTGGAAGAGGCCGCGGGGAACGTGGAAGCAGCCCTTCCACTTGCCGCCCTTCAGGGTGAGCAGAACTTCGCCCCGGCGGTTCAGGTAGCCGAACCATTCGGGATATTCCGGGTCGCGGAAGTGGCTCCAGGCGTAGTCGTGGACGCGGAGGAACCACTGGAGGCACTGCTCGTTGCCGGTCAACTCGTAGCCCTTAATCATGGTGATGAGCGTCTCGATGTGTACCCACCAGAGTTTCTGGTCCCACTCCAGTTGTTGCAGGGGACGGCCCAGGCGGTCCATGAAGTAGAAGATGCCTCCGTACTTCGGGTCCCAACCGTATTCGGCCTCGCGCAGGGCGATGTGCACGGCCTTGTCTATCAGGTCCTGCCGGCCCAGTCGACGCCCCAGGTCCATGATGAACCACATGGCCTCGATGGCGTGGCCGGGATTCTGCAGTCGTCCTTCGTGGCAGTCGACGAGTTCTCCGTCCTTCGACACGTTTTCCACTATCATGTCCAGTTCCGGACGATAGAACACGTCCAGCACCTCGTGCAGACAGATGTCGATGGTCTCCTGCAGGAACTTCGCATCGAGCAGGTCCTCAATCTCCAGTGCCACGTTGCACAGAATCATGGGCAGGGCGAAGTCCTTCAGGGCGCGCGCTCCGGGAGCGGCCTTGCTCCAGCGGCCCTTCGGGTTGTGACGCTTCTGGAGGACGATGTCGAACGTGCGCTTGGCGATGTCGGCATACTCCGCATTGCCCGTAGCCTTGTACAACTGGCCGAAGGCAATGACGGCAAACGTGTAGGAGAATATGTTGTAGGGCTCCACCAGGGGATGTCCCTCACGGTCCAGCGAGAAGTACCAGTTGAGGTTGCCGTCGTGACCAAAGCGTTTCAGGAACTCTGCGCCCTGTATGGCGGCCTGGAGCCACTGCTGGCGCGTCTCCTCGCTCACCTCCTCGCGCGGTACCTTATTATATAGGGTGGACAGCATCCACACCTCGCGCCCCTGGAGCCAGATGAACTTGTCGGTGTCGTACACCTCGCCGTCGCGCTCCAGACAGGTAAAATAGCCACCAAACTCGTGGTCGATGCTATTCGTCATCCAGAAGGGCATCACCTTGTCTAACAACTCACTCTTGTACTGCGCCGCCAGCGCCTTGAAGTCGATTTTGCTTTTCATAATACGGATTCATAAGGATTACGAAGCCAAAGTTACAAAAAATATCTTTTCCCGAGTCACTAATCCCTAATATTTTTGTAATTTTGTGGCATGAAAATACTCGTCGACGACCACATAAACGACTACTCGCCCGAACAAATTGCCCTGTGGACGGCGGAACTGCCTCTGTGGCGACGTGAGAAAGTGGAGGCCATCCGGCACGACGCGGGACGTCGTCAGTCGCTCCTCGCCTACCGCCTGCTCTGCCAAGGTCTGCGCGAGGGGTACGGCATCACGGAACTGCCCACGTTTGTCTATGGGGAACATGGGAAACCGCACATCATAATTAAAAATGAAAAAATAAAAATTAAAAATGAGGCTGCGCCCTATTTCTCGTTGAGCCATTGTCGCACAGCCGTCGCCTGCATCATCGACGAACGGCCCTGCGGCATCGACATCGAGTCGACGGGCAGGAAGGTCAGCGACAGCCTCATCCACTACAGCATGAACAATGAGGAACAAGCAAAAA
>JAFSXQ010000287.1 GCA_017444005.1 Bacteroidaceae bacterium
GATGCCCCTGAACTCCGTCTTTCCGTGATAGACGAAGTCTTTGCCTTGCCCCAGGTCGAAATATACGATGTTGATGGAATACACCTTCTTGACATTATCGTAATTCTTGCCGCTGTCGATGTAGTCTGTCACCAACTTTGAAGCACCGAAGAGAATACACTGGAAATAGGCATATTCCGACTCTCCCTGGACTTCCACCAGGAGCAATTCACCTTCGGCGTTCTCGGCAAGGATGTCGACACGGTTGGCCTTTGCCTCTTCGCGGTCTTTGTTGCTTTCGCTTTCCAGCAGGCGGTGGATTTTTACATTGGTGTTGAGCAGGGTGGACAGGAATCCTTCCAGGACTCCAAAATTGGCCTTGTCGCGCAACAGACGCTTCAGGGCCCAGTCGAAACTGATGTAGGTGCGGTCTCTCATATTCCTTTCGTATTTTCGGCAAAGATACTACGTTTTTCCGAATTTCACAAACTTTTCGGTCTTTTCACGCAAAATTCCTTGTAAGCGTCCTACTTAACCACTACCCTACGCCCGTTGCGGACGTAGATGCCCTTGGACTGCGGAGCGGAAACGCGGCGGCCGCTGAGGTCGTAGATGGTGGCGGAGCGAGTGCCGTCGGCATCCACCAGTCTGATGCCGTCGGCGATGTTCACCCCTTTGGCAAAGACGGGCTGCAGGGTGACGATGTCGTCGGGCATCTGGAAGGTAAGGCGCGTGTTGCCGTTCTCGAGGGTTTCGAGGCTGATGGTGGACTTCATGGTGAAGTTCACGCCGTTGGTGACTTGCAGTTCCTTCAGGCCATAGCCCTCGCGTGCCGCGATGGTGAGGGTCACCAGATCGCCCTCGGCGGCCTCCTCCACGTCAGCCGTCAGCGTGCCGTAACTGGCCTTGCGTATGGTGATGAGGTACTTCTCGGGCTCCACGTCGGCCGGGGTGTAGATGACCTGGTCGATGAGCACGGGCACAGCGCCGGAATTGGTCAGCGTCAGGGTGTTCTGGCCAGCCTTCAGTGCGACGTCGAAGGTGGCTTTGCGCCATTCGTTCTCGGCCGTCTTCTCGATGTTCAGATAGGCGTTGCGGTTGTTGACGTTGCTGCGTATCTTACCCGCCTTGGTGGGGCTGGTGTAGCGGACGCTGATGCGGTAGTCGCCGGCCTCGCTCACGGTGAGTTGGTGGCGCAGCGAACCGGCCGTGCTGGTGCCCATCTCCACGAAGCCGTTGCCGGCATGACCGCGGACGTCGGGGTGGGAATAGTAGGGACTGGTGGTGCTGTTGCGCACGTCCTTGTAGTCCATGTCCTCGGCCTCGACGATAATTTCGCCGTGATAGGCCGACGGCTGCTTGGGCAGGTCGGCGGTGAGGGTGGCGGAGGGTACGACATCCGTCAGCCGGTCGACGCCCGCACCTGCGCAGTTGATGCTGATGTCCACGGCTCCCAGGTGCTTCACCGTCAGCGTGTAGGTGCCGTCCCCGGCATCCCACTGGGCGGTGGCGCTGCCCTTGGCCAGGTTGCGCTTCGTCAGGGTGAACGTGGGTTCCTGCGTGGCTCCCTTCACGACGATGGTCTCGGTCACCACCGCAGTGGTGTCGGTGCGGAAGTTATTGAGGTAGAAGTCTATGTGGTCGGCATACTCGTGAACCAGGCCGCTGCCCAGTTTGCCGAGGGAGAGGATGAGGCTGTCACACGTGTTGTAGAGCAGGGGCATGCTGCCCGTGGCGGTGGTGCGGCTGTTCAGGTAGGAATAGGGGGTGTAGGTGACCAGTTGGTTGCGGTAGCGGTTGACGTAGAGGTCGCCGGTGCTCACCTCGGGGTACTGCGTGTTAAATTCGGCCGTCTTCTTGGCGATGGTGCTCCAGCGCGATGAGTAGGCACTCTTGCTCACACGCACGGGTATGGTCTTCGCGAGGTCGTCGTAGAGTTGGGGCACGATGGGTATGGCCCCGTAGCGGCCCGTCGACTTGAAGTAGCAGAAGTTGTCCATCCACTGGCCCTGATTGCGGTTCATGGGGTCGGTCTGCTTGTAGACGCCGTCGTAGAGGTTGCCCCATGCGGCGTATTTGTCCTCGTCGCTGCCCGAGGTGGTGCTGTTGATGACGACAATCTTGGTCTTGCCGATGACCTCTTCGCGGGTGGGGATGTACAGGGTGCCGTCGAGAATCTTGCGGAACATGTCGATCCATACGCCCTGGAAGCCTTCGAAGGTGGCCCAGTTGCGGCGGGTGTAGCCGCTGACGGTGGTGCGGGCGGTTTCCTTGAAGTCCTCGGTCCAAATGAGTTCCGGCCCGTCCCACACGGCACCGCCGTTCACGGCTGTCTGCTCCATCACCGTGCCCACGCCGGCGGCTATGGGGTACTTGGCCTTGCCTTCGCCCAGGAGGGCGTCCATAGCCCCGTTCCATCCGCAGTTGTCGTAGCGCACGCCGTAACTCTTGGCCAGTCCGGCAACGAAGGGACCGTAGGTGACACTCTCGTTGTTGTAGAAGCACGACGAGGTGGTGTATTTGTAGAGCCACAGGATGGCTTCGGGGTAGTTGCGGCAGGCCTTCATCAGGGCATTGCTACGCTTCAGCATGCCGATGGGGTTGAGGCCGTGGCTCCAGATGTTGCCGCAGAACGAGATGGTGAGGAAGCCGCCGTACTGGTGCGACATCTCCACCAGTTTGGCAAACAGGGCGATGCGGTCGGCCTGGAACGACGAACTTTTGTCGTGGTTCCTGTCTTTCTCGTCGAAGCCCCAGAACTGTTCGGCAAAGTTCCAGCCGAGGAAGTTCGGGTAGCGGCGGAAGAAGTATTCGAACGTCTCCAGGTCGGTGTCCTGCAGGTGGGTGTGGCCGCCACTGGCCGGCTGGCAGGTGAACCAGAGTCCGTTTTGCTGGCACACCGAAGCCCACGACTTGTAGGTGCGGACGGCATTCTGCGGCATCTTGTACACGTCCTTGTCGGTGTCGAACTGACACGAGAGCGACAGGTTCATGCACACGTAGGGGCGTATGTCCTCGGGGACGAGGTCGATTATCTTCTGCGGGTCGGCCGCGTTCCACACGTCGACGTGTATCATCCACAGCGGGTGCTGGGCATCGATGGGGCGGCGCTCCTGTGCGAATGCGCTGGCACAGAGAACACAGAGTAGACAGAGAACACAGAGTTTTTTCATAGGGATGTCTTGAAATTGGGTGCCGTGGGGCACGGGAATAAAAAAAGACTATACCCAGACACCAGGTGGTGCCTGGGCATAGTTAAAAAGAGCCTTTATTCTATAATGTCCGAATTACTTAACAACGACCTTGCGACCGTTGACAACGTAGATGCCCTTCTGAGCCTTGGCTACGCGCTGGCCAGCCAGGTTGTAGATGGCAGCCTTGCGGCTGGCAACGTTCTCGTCGGCGATGAGGCTTTCAACGGCATCGGGCTGGGTCTTACCCAGGTAGAAGAGTTGCCAGTTGGTGAAGATGGTCCAGTCGCCCTCGATGTGCTGGTCCTTGCGGACACCGATAACGGCCTTACCGTCCTCGGTAACCTGGAACTGGCACTTGTTGTCGGAA